>NZ_JBHXML010000003.1:0-228855 GCF_042720345.1 Kitasatospora sp. NPDC058478
GGCCCGGCGGTAGCGGCCCCTGGGCCGGCGTCACCACCCTCCCGCCCGGCGGCACCGCCTACTGGCGCATCACCGTCACCAACACCGACGGCGTCGACATCAACGGCATCACCCTGACCGACACCGTCACCCCGGCATGCGCCACAGCCGCCGGCACCTTCAACCTGACAGCAGGAGCCAGCAAGCAGATCTACTGCAACCTCCCCAACGTCACCACCTCGACCACAAACGTGGTGACGGCCACCTTCCCGGGGCCGGGCGGCACACCTCCGATCACCACACCGCCGTCGGAAGCAACGGCCAACGTTCCGTCGCTGGCCATCGTCAAGGAGGTCTGCACCTCGGCAACCGCCGCCGACTGCGGGCCCGGCGGCAACGGCCCCTGGACCGGCATCACCACCCTCCCGCCCGGCGGCACCGCCTACTGGCGCATCACCGTCACCAACACCGGTGCGGTCCCGGTCAACGACATCACCCTGACGGATGCCGTGACCCCCGCGTGCGCCACAGCGGCAGGAACGTTCAACCTGGCGGCGGGAGCAAACAGGCAGGTCTTCTGCAACCTCGCCAACGTCACCAAGCCCACCACCAACGTCGTCACCGCGACCTTCCCCGGACCCGGCGGCACCCCCATCACCACACCGCCGTCGGAAGCGACCGCCAACGTTCCGTCGCTGGCCATCGTCAAGGAGGTCTGCACCTCGGCAACCGCCGCTGACTGCATCGAGGGTGGTAACGGCCCCTGGGCCGGCGTCACCACCGTTCCGCCCGGCGCCACCGCGTACTGGCGGATCACCGTCACCAACACCGACGGCGTCGACATCAACGGCATCACCCTGACGGATACCGTCACCCCGGCATGCGCCACAGCCGCCGGCACCTTCAACCTCGCAGCAGGAGCGAACAAGCAGATCTTCTGCTCCAGCTCGCACCTGACGGAGTCGACGACGAACACCGTCACGGCCACGTTCCCCGGTCCCGGTGGGACGCCCATCACCACCCCGCCCTCCGAGGCCACGGCGAACGTTCCCTCGCTGGCCATCAACAAGGAGGTCTGCCAGTCCGACGTCCCCGGCAACTGCGCCGAGGGCGGGTCCGGTCCGTGGGGCAAGGAGACCACTCTCCACAAGAACGACGGCAAGGAGGACTGTGACCGCGACAAGTGCAAGGCGTACTGGCGGATCACCGTCACCAACACCGGCACGGTCGACATCAGCGGCATCACACTGAACGACCAGCAGGAGGCCTCCTGCGTCGCCGCTGCGGGGACGTTCAGTCTGGCCTCCGGGCAGGAGAAGAGGTTCTTCTGCTCCAGCGTCATCACGGAGGACACGACCAACACCGTGACGGCCTCCTTCCTGCCGCCGAACGCCGCGCCGGGTACCCCGCCGATCACCACTCCCCCGTCCTCCGCGATCGCACGCTGCACCCCGCCCTGCGACAGGGACAAGTGCAACGAGCACAAGCCCGAGCCGGGTGACGGCCACGGCCACGGCGGTCACGGCGACGGGATGGAGGTCGGCCACGGACCGGAGCCGGCCGGCTACCCGCAGCCGGGTGGCGGCAACGTCTCCGGCCCGAACGGCGGGGTCCTGCCGCACACCGGCGCCGCTGTGGTGCCCTTCACCCTCACGAGCGCGCTCCTGGCGGGCCTCGGCGCCCTGCTGGTCGTGGTCGTCAGGGTTCGGCGGAACCGGAAGGGAGTGAGGAGCGAGTGATCGCAGCCTGACCGGGGTCTGATCGGCCCCGACCGGTGGCCCGGGAACACCCGTTTCCGGGCCACCGCCCTGTCGTGGCGTTGCTGCGTTCGCATAATTGCTGATTGACGATCGGTACGGTGAGCAGCTCATCGCTCTGCTCATGTCTATAAACGGGGGGGGGAACAAGGCAATCACTCGACATCCGGCCGTCGAGTGTCGAACCGATTGGAACGAATCCCATGGCCTTCTGGGACGACGAGGATGTCCCCAATCCGACAGATGACTCCCCCGCGCCGTCCGATCGGCGGCAATCCGTCCGGACCGGGTCGGCGCACCGGACCCGCAAGCGCGTCCTGCTGGCCGTCACCGTGGCGGCCGTGGTCGTCGGCGGCGGATTCCTGTTCCGTCCGGGGTTCGGACCCGACCACGCCGAACCCCCGTCCGGGTCCAGCGGGGACTCGATCCCGGTCGGCTACCAGCAGGCACCCGCCACGCTGGTGGTCTACGAGGACTACGACTGCGCCGCCTGCCGGAAGTTCGCCGAGCGGTTCGACCCGACACTCCGCCAGCTGGTCGCCGAGAATCGCCTGGTCATCCAATACCACCCGGTGACGACCGACGGCCGCAAGACCTCGGCCCAGGCCGCCAACGCGGCGGCGTGCGCCCAGGACGCGGGAAAGTTCACCGCCTTCCGCGAGGTGCTCGTCGCGGAAGGCAAGCAGGATCCGGACGCGAAGCAGGACCTGCGCTCGCTCGCCGACCGGGTGAGCGAGCTGCGGTCCGCGGCGTTCGACCGGTGCGTCGACGACGGCACGCACGCGGGCTGGGTGAGCCGCGAGAGCGGCACGTTCGCGAAACAGTTCCACACGGACGCACCGGTGGCCGTGCTCAACGGCGACCGGGTCGAAATCGACGGTGACGGGGCTGCCACCAAGCTGTGGAAGACGGTCGAGGACCTCGCGCTGAAGGACCCTGGCTTCCACCCGCCGGTGAGCACCCCGTCGCACCCGCGCGCCTCGACGGGCCCGGCCGCCACCGCCTCGGGCTCGGCGCACGCGGCCTCCTCCGCCTCGGCAGCCTCCTCCGCCTCGGCGTCCGCCTCGCCCAGCAGGGCGAGGACGGCCGAAGCGTCCGGGCGTACGGCGGCGGCTTCCGGCGCCAGGGAGTCATCACACGCTTCCGACGACTGACGACCAGTCGCCCCGGCCGTTGTCGCGCGACGGAACACCCCCGCCCGGTTCAGCGCCGCGCGTCACTCCCGGTCAGGACCGACCCGGCGGCTGAGGGCCACTACGAGACGGCGGCCCGGAGTAATTCTTCCGGTGGACGCGGAAGGGCGGAGAGGTATTCCGTCCCCTCCGTGGGCAGAACTCGCACCGAATAATTCGGGTTCAACGTTCAGAAACCAACCAGCGAACGAGGGGAACATGAGCCGGGCAAATCGAAATGGAAAGCTGATTGCACATGAGCGCAGGCGCGCGGAACGCGCGGCACGGGAAATTCTCGCGAAGCGTCGACGCCGTTTCATGGCATTCGGCCTCGTGCCCGCCGTCGTGACCTCTGCGGTGATCACAGGGGTCGTCGTGCAGACGTACCGGTCCCAGGACGACCGGCCCGCCCTGGCGCCCCTCGGAACCGTGGCCGGAGGCAAGGCCATCGAGGTGGGGGCGGAGAAGGCTCCGGCCACCCTGGAGGTCTACGAGGACTTCCGCTGCCCCGCCTGCCAGGCGGCCGAGGCGCGCCTCGGCGAGGTACTGCAGAAGTACGTGCAGTCCGGACGGCTGCGCCTGGAGTACCACCCCCTCGCGGCCATTGACGCCGGCCTTGGCGGGAAGGGTTCGCTGCGAGCGGCCAACGCCGTCGCGTGCGCGCAGGACCTGGCCAAATTCGCCCATTACCATGCCGTCCTCTTCTCCAACCAACCCGAGGAGAAGAACGACAGGTTCGCCGACCGTGCGGAACTCCTTCGGCTCGCCGAAAATGTCCCCGGACTGCGGACACCGGCTTTTGAGCAATGCGTCAACAAGGGAACGCACGAGGCTTGGGTGCGCACTGTCACGGAGGAGTTCCGCGACCACGAATTCCGGGGGACGCCGGCCATGCTGCTCAACGGCAAGCAGCTCGACGGGCATGCCGGTGGGGCCATGGCCTCGAAGGAGGCGTTCGAGGGCGCGGTGCTCGAAGCCGTCGCCGAGGCCGGCGGGCCCTCACCGTCGCCCTCGGCGTCACTCCCCTCTTCGCCTGCGCAGCCGCCCGAGCATGCGGCCCGTCCGCGTTCGACGCCGAGTTCGGCCCCATCGCCCTGATCCGTACCGGCAGGCCCGCGCCAGGGGGGAGGGGGGAGTCGGCGTGTGGCTATGGGTCTGCGTTCTCGGTGTGCGGGGAGTCGGCGGGGCGTTCGGTGGCGGCGGGGGTGAAGAGGCCGGTCGTCTCGGTGATCGCGAGCAGGCGCTCGACCTGGGTGCTGGCCGCGGTGATCGCGAGGGTGCGGTCGGTGCGGTGCGCGGTGCTGCGCAGGCCCAGCAGGAGGTTGAGGCCGGAGCTGTCGCAGAAGGGGACGGCGGACAGGTCGACGTCGAGCCCGGTGCCGCTGGCCCGCAGCGCGCGTCCGAGGGTCTCGTCCAGGCCGCCGACGACGTCGAGGTCGATCTCGCCGCGGACCGTCGCACGGACCCGGTCCCCTTCGACGGCGAGCCGGACCAGCAGGCCCTTGGCGACGTGCAGGTCCGCGGGCAGGCTCCCGTCGGCCGGGGGTGGCGGGGGCGGCGCGGGGGATGGAGGAGTCGGGGTCGGGGCAGCGGGACGCGCCACGGGCGGCTTACCGCGCATGGTCTCTTCTCCTGCCTGTGAGCCATGGGACGACATCTCCAGCGTCTGCCGAATCCCTTCTCACGTCAACCAATACGTGAACGGAAATTCGTCAATGGCAATGCGTGCAATCGGGTTCGGCCATGCGTGCCATCGGGGTGTCATCGGCCTGTCATCGGCGGCGTGGTCAGCGCAGCAGGACGGCCAGTAGCTCCGCCAGCGTCGGGCCGCTGTCGGCGGGGTGGCGCAGCTGCTTGCCGTCGATGACGCGGTAGACGTTCGAGCGCCCGACCCGGTGGTGGCTGAGATAGCCCGCCTCTTCGAGGTCGACGATGATCCGCTGGACCGCTCGCTCGGTCAGCAGGCAGCTGGTCGCGACGTCGCGCACCCTGATGCCCGGGTCCCGGGCGATCTGCACCAGGACGCGCGCGTGATTGGTCAGGAACGTCCACTGGCGCCCGATGGCCGGCTGTTCTTCCACGCCCTCAGGATAGGGCGGTCGCGTTGGCTGAGACATGAGAGGAATTCGCGTGCTCCTTCCCGCTTTTCGTGGTCGCGGCGCGGTCTCGCGCACGGCCTGCATCCGCTCTCCGATCTCCCCCCTTGTGGTCCTCCCGGTGGTCCTCCCGCAACAGGACGATGGCATCGTTCGACATTGCCCGTCTCCTCACTCAGAGGCTTCCCCTCCCGACTCCGGCGTGTCCCCCGCTGCCCCTGTGCCAAACACCGCACTCAAACACCGCACTCAAACACCGCGCTCAAACATCGCGCGCCTCTGCCGAACACCGCTGACCTCCTGCTTCGGCGCCGACGGCCGCTCGCGCGCGGTTTGCCGGGCCGCCCATCGGGCAGCCGCCCCGCCGACACGAGCCGGGGCCGACGGCCCGGCCGCCCCGCGCCGTTCCCAGGACGGAGACCGCGACATGCCCATCAACCCCGAAACCCCCCAGCCCGAGCCGCCCGCCGACCCCGGACCCGACGCCAAGGACACCACCGACGCCAAGGACGCCGCACTCGACGCCTTCCGCGCCCCGGACCCGGACGGCCCGCTCACCACCGACCAGGGTGTGCGCGTCGACGACACCGACAACTCGCTCATCATCGGCGACCGCGGCCCCACCCTGCTGGAGGACTTCCACCTCCGCGAGAAGCTCACCCACTTCGACCACGAGCGCATCCCCGAACGCGTGGTGCACGCCCGCGGTGCCGGCGCCTACGGCTTCTTCGAACCGTACGAGTCGCTCGCCGGGTTCACCTGCGCCGACTTCCTCCAGGAGGCCGGGCGCCGCACCCCGGTGTTCGTACGTTTCTCGACCGTGCAGGGACCGCGCGGCTCCGCCGACACCGTACGGGACGTCCGCGGCTTCGCCACCAAGTTCTACACCCGGCACGGGAATTACGACCTGGTGGGCAACAACATGCCGGTGTTCTTCATCCAGGACGCCGTCAAGTTCCCGGACTTCGTCCACGCGGTGAAGCCCGAACCGCAGAACGAGATCCCCACCGGCGCCTCCGCGCACGACACCTTCTGGGACTTCTGCTCGCTCCAGCCCGAGTCCACCCACATGCTGATGTGGGTGATGTCCGACCGGGCGATCCCGCGCAGCTACCGGATGATGCAGGGCTTCGGTGTGCACACCTTCCGCCTGGTGAACCGGGACGGGCGCGGCACGTTCGTCAAGTTCCACTGGCGGCCGCGGCTCGGCGTCTGCTCCCAGGTGTGGGACGAGGCCCAGGTCACCGCCGGGCGGGATCCGGACTTCCACCGCCGGGACCTGTGGGAGGCGATCGCGGCGGGGGACTTCCCCGAATGGGAGCTCGGTGTCCAACTGGTCACGGCGAAGGACGAGTTCGCCTTCCCCTTCGACCTGCTGGACCCGACGAAGCTGATCCCGGAGGAACTGGTGCCGGTGCGTCCGGTGGGGCGGATGGTCCTCGACCGCAACCCGCAGAACTTCTTCGCCGAGACCGAGCAGGTGGCCTTCCACACCGCCAACATCGTGCCCGGGATCGACTTCACCAACGACCCGCTGCTCCAGGGCCGCAACTTCTCCTACCTGGACACCCAGCTGATCCGCCTGGGAGGCCCCAACTTCGGCCAGCTGCCCGTCAACCGCCCGCTGGCCGACGTACGGACCAACCACCGCGACGGCTACGGCCAGCAGGCCATCCACCCGGGGACGAGCTACGCACCGAACTCGGTGGGCGGCGGCTGCCCGTTCACCATGGGCGGCGGCCACCTGCCGGAAGGGGTGTTCCAGCACTACCAGCAACGGGTCAACGGCAGGGCGATCCGGCGGCGCAGCCCCAGCTTCGCCGACCACTACAGCCAGGCCGCGCTGTTCTGGCGCAGCATGGCGGGCTGGGAGCAGCGGCACATCATCGCCGCGTTCGCGTTCGAGCTCGGCAAGGTGGGCGACGAGGAGGTGCGGCGCCGGATGGTCGGCAACCTGGTGCGCGTGGACCCCGACCTGGCGGCGGAGGTCGCCCGGCGCATCGGCGTGCCCGAACCGCAGCCGTCACCCGGAGACCGGGCGGCAGCGAAGGGCGGCGAGGCGGCGGGCCCCCGGGTCTCCCCGGCGCTCAGCCTGGAGAACCTGCGCGGCAGCGGCATCCGTACCCGCAAGGTCGCCGTGCTGGCCGCGCCCGGGGTCGACGGCGGCCAGGTGCGGGCCGCGCACGAGCGGCTGGGCGCGCAGGGCGCCGTCGTGGAGACGCTGGCCGCGCACGGCGGTCACGTGGCCGCCCGTGGTGGTGACCCTCTGCCGGTGGACCGCCCGCTGCCCACCACCGCCTCGGTGCTGTACGACGCGGTGGTGGTTCCGGACGGCGCCGGGCCCGCGCTGGCCGCCGATCCGGACGCCGTCCGCTTCCTCGCCGAGGCGCTGCGCCACGGCAAGCCGGCGGCGCTGCTCGGCTCCGGCGTCGACCTGGCCCGGGCGGGCGGTTACGACGCGCCCGGGAGCCTGGCCGGCGTCGCGCTCCACGACCCGCAGGAGCCGGCGGATCCGGCCCTGTGGGACGGCTTCGCCCGGCTGGTCGAGCGGCACCGCTTCCCGGACCGCTGACCCCGCAGCGGCGCCACTTCCGTGCCCGTGCCCGCCGGCGGGGCACGGGCACACGGCGGCCCCGACCGTTCGAGCCGGGGCCGCCGCCAGGGGGGTGCGGTCAGGGGGGCGTGATCAGGGGACGTGGACCGTGACGGGGCTCAGCCGGGGGTGATCCGGCCGCGCCAGCCACCCTCCTCCCGGCCCTGGTCCTCGATGAAGTCCTTGAAGCGCCGGAGGTCCCCCTTGACCCTGCGGTCGACCATGCCCAGCATGTCGCCGGTCTTCTCGGCCATCCCCTCCGGCTGGAAGTTGATGGCCAGGTTGATCCGGGTGTGCCGGTCGTCCAGTTCCTGGAAGGTGACGACGCCCTTCTGCCGCACGTCGCCGTCCGTCGTGCGCCAGGCGATCCGCTCGTCGGGCAGCTGGTCGATGATCTCGGTGTCGAACTCGCGGGTGACGCCGCCGATGCTGGTCCGCCAGTGGTTGTGGCGCTCGTCCAGCTGGGTCACCGCGTCGACGCCCTCCATAAAGCGCGGGAACTCCTCGAACTGGGTCCACTGGTTGTACGCGGCGTGCAGCGGCACGTCGACGTCGACCGTCTCCTTCACCATGCTCATCTGGGGCCTCCTCACGTGTACGGTGGCCGAGCCTTTCCCGGCCGCCCGCGCGCCTGCCCGCTGCGCCGCGCCCTAACCCACCCGCACGCCGTAGCACCGGCCACCCGGCCTGGCGCCGGCGCTACGGCGTGCGGCGGGCCTGGACCACGGCGCGCCCGGCCAGCGCGCCGCCGTAGACGGTGTAGCCGACGCCGATCAGCCAGGACTGGACGATCAGTACCGTCCCGACCGTCCCGTAGGAGACCGCGTTGGACACCAGCAGCGGCGCGAAGACCAGCCGGGAGAAGAGCCGCAGGCCCGCCAGCGCCACCATGGTCGCGACGGCTCCGGGCAGCAGTTGCCTCGGCGGGACGCGTCCGGCGAGCAGCAGGTGCTGGAGCCACCAGAACAGCAGGAGGCCGCCGACGGTCGTGACGGCGATGCGGAAGGAGGGCTGGACGGCCGAGTGGTGCCAGGGCATGCCGCTGGAGGCGGCCAGCACGATGTACCCGATCAGCCCGGCCAGGCCGAGGGTCTGGCGCCAGACCGCGTGCCACGGGCCGCGGTCGAGCTCCCACACGCGCTCGTAGACGCCCTGGACGGACGCCATCAACGAGACCCCGAAGACCGCCAGCGCGGCCAGGCCGAAGCCCGTGGTCGTGCTGAGCACCTGGCCCCGGGAGGCGAAGAGCCGGTGGACGGCGTCGGCGCCCGGCCCGCTCAGGCCGAGGCCGTCGGTGATCCACTCGGAGATCCCGCTGCCGCGCGAGGGGAAGGCGGCCGCGATGACGATCAGCAGCGGCACGAGGGTCACGAAGAAGAGCGCCGCGAAGGCCATCGAGCGCTGGAGCAGTTCGATGGTGCGGCCGTGTTCCCACACGCCGACGACGGCCGCCCGCAGGACCTGCCACCAGCTGCGGGCGATCTCCGTCAACCGGCTGCGGCGGCGCACGCCGCTCAACCCAGGACGCCGCGCGGCGACGGCGACGGCGGGGACGGGGACGGGGACGGCGACGGTCGGTTCACGGCCACTGGATCCTCGCTGTGCTCGACGCCCACGGACGGACCTGCCCCGTCAGGATGCCACCGCGCGTGGCGCGTCCGGCGCTCCGGCGTCGCGACCGGCACCCGGTGGCGCCGGGTGGCCGCGCGCGGACACCGCTCCTCCCGGACGCGGAACACCCGCCCGGCAGGCCGCCGACAGACCATCAGCTCGCGGCCAGCCGCAGGTCGCACCACACCGTCTTGCCCGTCCCCGACGGGTGCCAGCCCCAGCGCAGGGTGAGCCGGCTCAGCAGGAACAGGCCGAGGCCTCCCGATTCGTCCGGGGGGTGCGGGGGCCGGGGCAGCGGCGGGCGCGGGCTGGCGTCGCTGACCTCGATCCGCAGCCGGCCGGTGGCGCGGATCAGGAGCAGCGTCCCGGGCTCGCCGGCGTGGCGCAGGGCGTTGCCGACGAGTTCGGAGACCAGCAGGACGGCGTCGGCGACCAGCAGCGGGTCGCCGACGTCGGCCAGGAACTCGGCGGTGAAGGCCCGGGCGTCGGCGGCCGCCCCGGGGTGGGCCCGGAGCGGCAGCCGCTGCGCCCACGGCCTCGTGGGGAGCGGGCGTCCGGCGGAAGGCCGTGGTCCGGTCATGCGGTCGCGTCCTTCCCCGGCCCGGTGAGGGGCCCGTGGTCGTCGTGGGATCGGCTCCGGGGGCGTCGCCGCCTCAGTGGCCGAACAGGTGGCGGATCCGGCCGCCGCGCGGGGGCTCGACCGGTAGGCCGACGTCCTGGCCGCCCTACTGGGCGGGGCGTTCCTCGGGCGGCGCGGGCTGCTCGCCCCCGTCGGGCGGGAGGGGTCGCTCGGGCGGGTCCGGCCGCACCACCGGCTGGGACCGCTGGTGGGCCGCCCGGTGCGCGGCCGGCCGGACGGGGCGTCGGGTTCGCCGGGACCGCCGGACCGTCAGGACCATCAGGGCCAGGCCCAGGCAGAAGAGCAGGGCGAGGGCCAGCCCGGCGAGGAAGATGCCCAGGCTGTCGAGCGCCGGCAGGCGGATGCCCAGCACCGTCGCCTGGTAGTCGGGCCCGCCGGAGAGGTTGTCCGCGATCAGCAGTCCGGCGAAGGCACCGGCCGCCGCCATCAGCAGGAGTCCTAGCAGCAACATGGGGAGTCCTCTCCGTCGTCCGGTTCCGGTCGCCCCCGCAGGGCCGCGCCTACCCGGGCGGGCCCGTGCCTAACGCCGCGCTTCGCGGGCCTGCTCAGGGCGAGGGGACCGGGGTTCACGCGGCAGGGGGCTACCGGCTCTGGACGGCGATCAGGCAGGTGTCGTCGTCGGTGTCGGCGGGGCTGAGCTCCAGCAGCCGGTCGAGGTAGCGCTCCAGGTCGGGGCCGGGGGCTCCGGCGGCGCGGATCAGCTGGTCGACGGACTCCTCGACCGGGCGGTCCCGGCGTTCGACCAGGCCGTCGGTGTAGAGGACCAGGACGTCGCCCGGCGGCAGGTGGGCGGTGTGCTCCTCGTACCGGGCGTCGTCCAGGGCGCCGAGGAGCACGCCGTGCGGCAGCGGCAGCACCTGGGCGCCGTCCGCTCCGACCAGGATCGGGGGCAGGTGCCCGGCCCGCGCCCAGCGCAGTTCGCCGACGGCCGGGTCGATGAGCACGCAGACGGCCGTCGCGGTGATCTGGCCGGGTTCGCGCAGGGCGACGGTGTTGGCCCACTCCAGCATCCGGGCCGGGCCGGCCCCGGTGACGGCGAGGCCGCGCAGCGCGTGCCGCAGGGCGACCATGCCGGTGGCCGCGCCGACGCCGTGCCCGGCGACGTCCCCGACGGTGAGCAGCACCCGCTTGTCGGGCAGCAGCAGCACGTCGTACCAGTCGCCGCCGACCCGGTCGTGCTGGGCGGCGGGGCGGTAGCGGACGGCGGCGCGCAGGCCGGCCGGGCCGAGCGGGGGCGGAGCGGCGGGCAGGAGGGCCTGCTGGAGCCGCAGCGCCAGTCGCTCGCTGTCGGCGGTCTCCTGCTCGCTGTCGGCCAGGCGTGCCCGGGTGGCGCCGAGTGCGACCTCCGTACGGTGCTGGGCGGACACGTCGTGGAAGGCGCCGCGCACCCCGGTGAGCCGGCCGTGGTCGTCGAGGAGAGGCTCGGCGATCACCCGGGTGTACCGGTGGGTGCCGTCCTGGTCGGCCAGGCGGACGACGGCGGAGGCGGTCCGGTGCCGGCGCTGGACGGTGTCCAGCAGGCGCCGGATCGCGGGCTCGTCGTCGGGGTGGGCGTGCCGGGCGAGCTGGGCCAGCGGGACCGGGTCGGTGTCGGGCGGCAGCCCGTAGATCTCGTGCAGGCCGTCGCTCCAGCGGATCCGGCCGTCGGCCGGGCACTCCTCGAACCCGGCCACCCGGGCCAACCGCTGGGCCTGGCGCAGCAGGGCGCTCTGCTCGGCCTCACCGGCCCGCGCGGTCTCCGTCTGCCAGCCGACCAGCACGCGGCCGCCGACGGGGGCCGCCGCGAGCAGGACGGTGGCGGGAAGCGCGAGTCCGCCCTGCTGGAAGACCAGCCGGACCCGCTCGCCGGGCAACGGGACCCCGGTCTCGTGCACCCGGATCAGCCGTTCGAAGAGGCCGCCGGCGCACGCGGCCGGGTAGACCTCCAGGAGCGAGGTGCCCTCCAGCGTGTCCCGGGGGCGGCCCAGTGGATCGCGGAAGTGCGCGTTGGTCCGCAGGAGCGTGAAGTCGGCGACCTCTCCTCGGCGGACGACCGGCTCCAGCAGCAGGGCCGGGGTGGGCAGGCCCTCCAGGAGGGCGGTGTCGTCGCCGGGCGGGACGGGGACGGGGGTGGGGGCGGCGTCGGCGTCGGCGTCGGCGTCGGCGTCGGCCAGGAGGGTCGCGCAGAGGTCGGCGAGGGCGTGGAGCCGACGGCGTTGGGGCCCGCCGAGCACGGGGGCGGGGGCGGGGGCGGGGGCGGGGGCGGGCCACAGGACCTCCAGCGCGCCCCGGCGGCGGCCTGCGTCGATCAGCGGGAGGACGGCCCGGGCCGAGCCGGCCCCCACCGACGGGCCTGCGGCCTCCGGATCGCCGGGCCACAGCTCCGCGCCGCCGACCACGACGCGCTGGGCCGGGGTGGGGACGCCGGGTGGCACCCGGCTCCAGGCGTCGGCCTCGGCAGCGGACAGCCCGGCGTGCGCGGCGAGGGCGAGCACACCACCCGGCAGCCGCAGCCACAGCGCGACGGCGTGCGCGCCGAGCGCATCTGCCGTCTGCTCCAGGACGGCTTCGGCGACGCCTTGCAGATCAGCGATGGCGGCCAGCGCGGGCGTCACGGGTTCGGCTGTGCCCGCGAGCAGCCCGGGTGCCTGGCCGGGTGGCTGGCCAGGTGGCTGGCCGGACATCCCGGCGATGTCGGCGGCCAGGGCCGCCACGGGCACGGCGGCCTCCCGGGCGAGCCTGGCGAGTCGGGCGGCGGCTTCGGCGGGGAGCAGGCCGAGGCGTTCGGCCAGGATCCCGGTGGCCAGGTCGACGACGGCGCGGGCGCGGGCGTCGGCTTGCACCCGGGCGGCGGTGCTCTGGAGCCGGCGCACGGTTTCGGCGAGGGCCCGGGCCGTGGTGTCCGAGGGCTCGTGCCCGGCGGTCATGGCGTGTCCAGCCAGTGCCGCATCCGGCCGAGCAGGTGTCGGGTGTCGACGGGTTCGGTGACGTGGTCGTCGGCGCCGGCGGCGAGGCTCTTGTCCTGGTCCCCCGGCATGGCCTTGGCGGTGACGGCGATGGCCGGCAGGCGGGCGAAGCGCTCGTCGGCGCGGATGGCGGCGATCGCGGTGTAGCCGTCGAGGCCGGGCATCATCACGTCCATCAGCACGAGGTCGGTCTCGGGGCGGGTGCGCAGCAGGTCGAGCCCGGCGCGGCCGTCGGGGGCGTGCAGCAGGCGCTTCCAGGTGCCGGAGACGCCCTCGACCCGGGCCCGGCCACCGAGCCGGCCCTCGCTGCCGACCTCGCGGGCGATCCTGGTCACCTCGCCGGCGAACGCGGACGGCTGGTCGACCATGGTGTTGAAGATCGTCGCGATCTCCCCGAGCACGCCGGGCCGCTCGGGCGCGGGCCGGGTGGCGAAGTCCCCGTCGCGCACGGCGGTCAGCCCGGCGCGCAGATGCCGCAGGGCCTGCTCGGCCGGATCGGCGCCGGGTGCCGGCCGCTCGTCCATCCGTTCCACCGCCCGGGTCCGCCGCACGCCCGGGGTGCCCGACCGGGCGCCCCGACCCCGGGGCGGCGGGCCGCCGCCCTGCTCCCACTGTGCCACCGGAGGGCGAAGGGCGACAGGCAGGACAGGTGTCGGTCCGACGGGCCGAGGCCCGGGGCCCGCGCGGCCCGGGGCGACGGGCCGCGCGTTCACTCCGGTGGCGCGTCCCGCAGCACGAAGACCTCGACGGCCCCGGTCAGTTCGAGCATCCGCAGGACCAGCGGGCGGGGGCGGGCCAGTTCGATCCGGCTGCCCTCGGCGGCCGCGCGGGCGTGGGCCCGGAGCATCGCGTTGAGCCCCGTGGAGTCGCAGAACTCCAGGCCCGCGCAGTCGAGCACGATGACGGTGAGGGGCACGGCCAGGGCCGCGTCGAGGGCCGTGTGCAGGGCACCGACCGAGTCGAGGTCGAGTTCGCCGTCCAGCGCGAGCACGGTGCCGCCGGCCCACGGCCGGGCCCGTGCGGTGAACCCGCCCGGCCCCGGGGCACCCGGCGCCGGGGCACGGCCGGTCGGTGGTCGGCGGGTCATGGTGTCGGCTCCTTCCGTTACCGGCCGGTCGGGCGGTTCACGCCGTACGGTACGCATCCGCTCGGGCGGGTGCGGGGCGCAGCCCGTGGCCGGGGGCGCCGCCCGCGCCGGGGGTGACGGTGCCGCCCGCCGGGTCGGGGGCGCCGTCGAAGGGCAACCGCTCGACCCGGACGTGGTCGGAAACCTTCGGAGACACGGTGTTCCTCCTTCATCACGCTTCATCACGCTTCGCCCAGGGCGGCCCCCCGCAGCGCGGCTATCCGCTGCGGGGGGCCGGAAACGCCCGGGAGGGAGGGAAATCAGCGCGGCGCCTCGGGTTCAGCGGCTCCCTCGTCGTCCGCTCCACAGTCGTCCGCTCCACAGTCGTCCGCTCCCTCGGGTTCGGCCGGACCTGCGGGTTCGTCCGCCCAGCCGGGGGCGTCGCGGTCCTCCAACTGCTCGCGCAGGCTGGTGAGGGTGGCGGTGAGCAGGCGGGAGACATGCATCTGGGAGACGCCGATGCGCTCGGCGATCTCGGACTGGGTCCAGCCGTCCCAGAAGCGCAGCTTGAGCACCGTCTGATCGCGGCACGACAGTCGGGCGAGCAGGGGGCGCACGGCGGTGCGGAACTCCGCGAGTTCGATGCCGGGGTCGCAGGCCCCCAGGCGGTCGAGCATGGCGCTGCCGCTCTCGTCGAGGTCCTGCTCGCGCGGCGCGTCCAGCGAGTCGGGCCGGTAGACGCGGCCGGCGACCAGGCCCTCGGTGGCCTGCTCGACGGTGATGTGGAGGTCCTCGGCGATCTCGTCGGGGTGCGGGAGGCGGCCGAGTTCCTGCTCCAGCCGGTCGGATCCGCGGGCGACGGTCAGGTACAGCTCCTGCATGCCGCGCGGGACCCGGACCGGCCAGGAGGTGTCGCGGAAGAAGCGCTTGATCTCGCCGGCGATGGTGGGGATGGCGTAGGTGACGAACTCGACGCCGCGCTGCGGGTCGTAGCCGTCGACGGCCTTGATCAGGCCGATCGTGCCGACCTGGAGGATGTCGTCCATGTCCTCGGCGCGGTGCCGGAAGCGGGCGGCGATGAAGCGCACCAGTGGCATGTTGAGTTCGATGATCGTGCCGCGCACGTAGCTGTACGCGTGCGTTTCGCGGGCGAGTGCGGCCAGGCGCTCGAACAGCGTGTCGCTGAGTTCGCGCGCCTCGTACTTGCCCATCGCGCGCAGTTGCGCGTCCGTCGGGCGGGGTGGCACGTCGGGCGGCAGGCCGGACGGCGGGGCGGCCGTCCGGTCGGTGGGGCGACCGGTTTCCATCATGGTGGACACGGTGGCTCTCTCCTGGGGCATCGGGGCGAACGCCCGGCACCGCGAGCGGCTCGCGCCGAACGCGACGGGGCTGCTTTCCGGAGGACCTGTGCCCGGCTTCCGTCGGGCGACGGTCCCGGTGGCACCCGGCGAGGGTGCGGACGCGACTGGCTGCGATCCACGGCCGCGTCATGCGTTCTCTACCCGACACACGACTTCCAATTCATGCTTTGGGCGGTTTATTACCTTATCTACGGGTGCACGCGCATGCCGACCACGCCGGTCAGGATGACCATCCCGACTCCCCCGGGCCCGGACACCGAGCCGCCCCCCACCCGAACCCCGCCCCGAAGCCGGGCGAGGACCCCGACCCGAAGCCGCCGCCCCAGCCGCACCCCGGTCAGACCTGACCCCCTGTTCCCGGGGGGTCAGAGCTGGAGGGCGCCGGGATCCACCGGGGGCGCGACCTCCAGCCAGACCAGCTTCCCCTCGCCCTCGGGCAGGCAGCCCCAGTCGCGCGCCAGCCGGTCCACCACCCGCAGGCCGTGGCCGCCGGGACGGCCCGGGTCCGCGAACGGGCGCAGCCGCGGCGCGGCCGGGCTGGCGTCCGAGACCTCCACCCGCAGCCGCTCGCCGTCCCAGCCCAGCCGCAGCTCCCGGGGACCGCCGGGCGCGTACAGGCACGCATTGGTGACCAGCTCCGACACCATCAGCAGCACGTCCTCCGCCGCCGCCAGCCGCCCGGCATCCGGCGCGGGCAGCCAGTGCCAGGCGAGCAACGCCGCACGGCTGAAGTCCCGGGACCGCTGGACCGCGCTCTCACTGCCGGCCAGTACGAGCCGCCTGGTCCGGTCGGAGCCGCTCGGCCGCTGGCCGGAGTCCTTCGGCAACGCTCCCTCCCCGGAGCTCTTCATGCCGGGTTCTCCTCACTCCACGTCGTCGCAGCCGCGCTGCGGCGGGTCCGCGGTCTTCAGAGCGGCGTCGAGGTCGGGGTGGATGCGCAGCACCGTATCGGCCTCCGTGATCGCGAACAGCCTCGCCACCACGGGCCTCGGACCGGCGAGTTCCAGCCGCAGGCCGGCCGCCTCGGCGTCCAGGCGTGCGCGCAGCAGCAGGTTCAGCCCGGTGGAGTCGCAGAACCTCAGGCCGGTGAGGTCGACGACGATCCATTCCTCGCCCCCGGCCACCGGACGGGACAGCGCCGTCCACAGCCCGTTCGCGCTGCCATGATCCAGTTCGCCTTCGACGGAGACCACCCGCGCGCGGCCCTCCCGGCGCACCGCGACGCGAAGGCCGCCGGGTTGCTGCTCGGCCGGCCGTGGCAGGGCAGGCTCCCGGTCCGTTCGCGGCGGAGTCCTGTCGTCCCGACCGCCGTCCCGCGCGGCGGTTCGGGTCGCGCGTCCGGCCCGGGCCGGACGGACCGCCGCCCCGGGCAGGTCTGCCCCGGGCAGGGCCGGGCTCACCACCCGCTCCTCGTCCATGCCCCGCGTGTGCCCGCAGCCGTGGTGGCTACACGTGTGCTGGCGTTCTCCACCGTCGGGCACGTCGGCCTGTTCCTGACCGCCGCGGCAGCTGTGAACGCGAGCGTTTCCGGCCCACCGGCTGCTTCTTGCCCGTCGATCGTTTCCGGCCCGCCGACCGTTTCCGGACCCTCGCCCGTTTCCGGCCCGTCGGCCCGGGTAGCCGCGCGACGCCGGACGAAGCCCGGCAGACGCCAGGGAGGCCGCCCGTGCGAGTGAACGGCACGAGACCGGCCCGGCGGCGCCACCCGACCCGGGTGGTCCTGCCCCGGGCGCGCCCCGTCGTGTCCGGCGGGTCCGGAGGCCGCGTGCCGGCCGGGCTGCGGACCGCCGCCGGGTACACCTGGCGGCTGCTCCTGCTCGGGGTGGCCGCCTACCTGGCCGTCTCCGTCCTCGGCCAGCTCCAGATGCCGGTCATCGCCGTGTTCCTGGCGCTGGTCATCACCTCGGTCCTGCGGCCGCTCGTCGACCTGCTGGCACGGGCGCTGCCCCGCTCGATCGCCGTCCTGCTGGTCCTCGTGTGCGCCATCGTGGTCGTGGGCGGCGTTCTCGCCCTGGTGGGGACGACCGTCGCCGGCGAGTGGGGCCGGCTGGGCACCGAACTGCGCGGCGGCCTCGGGCAGATCGACCACCTGCTCGCCGGCGCCCCCTTCCACCTGCGGGCCGGCACCGTCACCGACCTGCGCGCGAAGCTCGGCGAGTTCATCACCGCACACCGCTCGGCGCTGCTCAGCACCGCGCTCAGCGGGGCGAGCCGGGTCGTCGAAATGCTCACCGGGCTGGCGCTCGCGGTGTTCTGCTCGGTGTTCTTCCTCCACTCCGGCGACCGGATGTGGTGCTGGGCGCAGCACCAGCTCCCGGCCCGGTCACGATCTGCCTGGAACCGCGCGGGGCACGCCGCGTGGCGCACCTTCGCCGGCTACACCCGGGGTGTGCTGATCGTGGCGGCGACCAACGCGGTGCTGGTCGGCATCGCGCTGGTCGTCCTGCGGGTGCCGCTCGTGCTGCCACTGATCATGTTGGAGTTCGTCGCGGCGCTCGTCCCGCTGATCGGCTCCCCCATCGCGCTGGCCGTCGCCGCGCTGGTCGCCCTGGCGGCCCGCGGCCCGGTGGTCGCGCTGCTGGTGCTCGGGCTGATCGTGGTCATCGGCCAGATCGAGGGCCATCTGCTGCACCCGCTGGTCATGGGCTGGTCCGTCCGGATCCACCCGGTGGCGATCGCGCTGTCGGTGATCGGCGGCGCCGTGCTGGCCGGTGTCCTCGGCGCGGTGGTGGCGGTGCCGGTGGTGTCGGTCGCCTGGGCGGTGATCTGCGAACTCCGCGACCACGGCCCACCACCCCGCCCGGGTCCACGCACCGGCCCCCCAACGGCACACCACGGGCAGCCGCACCGCCAACACGACGAACGCCGCCCCCCGCACCGACCCGCCCCCGGCCGGGGCCCCCGGTGATCGGACTGATCACACCACGACGGCCCGAAGGGTCGGATCTGCGCCGGGATTGCACGCGGCCCGTTCCCTTCCGGGCCGGGCGTCGTTGAGCAGGTGATTGACGTGATCCGGCCCGGACGGTCCGCGCATTGCCAAGTGACCCGCCCAGGGCTCGACCCATTGGCATGACGAGGGAGACTGACGATGAAGCTGAGTGTTCGACGCGGGCTGCTGGCGGCGGCCGCCACGGTCGGGCTGATCCTGGTGGCGGCCGCGCCGCAGGCCACGGCGGCCGGCCCGCAGCACCCCGCCTCCACCACCAGTACCGAGCAGGCGGGCGGGCAGCGGGTGGCGCCGGGGGACCCGGTCCGCGACGGGAGCCCGGACTCCGCGGTCGACCGGGTCGCCGACTTCTACGGCGCCTACATCGACGCCGTCTCCGACGGCACCGACAACCTGTCGGACGGCCTGCGCGCCCACTACCTCACGGCGGACTTCCAGCAGCGACTGGCCGCCTGGGAGCAGGCCAACCACGCCGACGGCGTCCTCCGCGCCCAGGACGTGCCCACCCACTGGGAGGTGCGGTACCACGACTCCGGAGCCGGCCACCTGTTCACCGTCGTCACCCTCACCTGGGGCACCGGCCCCAACGCCGGGCACACCAAGCTGGCCGTGCAGAGCGACCTGAGCACCAAGCTCATCTCGGACATCGAGGACGCCCCGGCCGGGTACTGACCCGACTCCCGCCGACTGCCGTCCGTGGTGGGACCGGCCCCCGAGCCGGTCCCACCACTGCCATCGCCGCATCGTCCGAGGTACACCCGCGCCGTTCTGCCGCCGGCGAAAAACCGGCCCGACCGGGCTCGACGCTCACTACAGTCCGGTCCCATGACGACGGTTACCACGCGCACGGTCGAATACCCGGCCGACGGCCTCACGATGATCGGGCACCTCGCGCTCCCGGCCGGTACCGGCCGCCGACCCGCGGTCCTGGTCGGGCCCGAGGGGCCGGGGCTGAACGACTTCCAGCGCCGCCGGGCCGACGCCCTCGCCGAACTCGGCTACGTGGCAATGGCCTTCGACATCAACGGCGGGCGCTGGTTCACCGACCCGCAGGAGATGCTGGCGCACGTCACTCCCCTGCTCGCCGACCCCGACCGGATGCGCGGCATCGGCCACGCGGCGCTCGACGTGCTGCGCGCCGAACCGCGGACCGACCCCGACCGGATCGCCGCCATCGGCTACGGCACCGGCGGCGCGATCGCCCTAGAACTCGGGCGCGCGGGCGTCGACCTGCGCGCGATCGGCACGGTCAACGCCCTGACCACGGGCCGACCGGGCGAGGCGGCGCGCATCCGCTGCCCCGTCTGGGCCGGGGTCGGATCGGAGGACCCGATCATGCCGCCCGCGCAACGGGACGCGTTCGCCGCCGAGATGCAGGCCGCGGGCGTCGACTGGCGCCTCGTGGTCTACGGCGGCGCGCTGCACGCCTTCCACCACCCGACGGTCGGCCACGCCGTGCTCCCCGGCGTCGGCCACCACCCCCGGCACGCTCAGCGCGCCTGGCGCGACATCGTCGCCCTGCTCACCGAGTGCCTGCCCGTAACGGAGTGACCCGGCCGTACCGGCGACGTGCGTCTCGGAACTGCTCGGTCCACCTCCTCTCGTTTTTCGTTCGCCTGGCCACGTTGCCCGACCTGCCGATGTACAGCACCGGATGACCGACTGCCCCCGCGTCCACCCAGACATAGATGCCCGATCCGGTCACCTCGTCCGCGCTCTCCGGCCCGATCGCCGCACGTATCGTGCCGATGTCCATGCACCCCTCCCAGGTCTCACGAAGGACGCCGACTGTACTGATCGGCCCCGGCGTACTGACAGCCGGGGCCGACCGACGTCCCCTGGCCGACCTGCCTGCCCCGACCGCGGCGGGCACCTCGGCGGGGCCACACCGTTGCCGGCGCCCACGACCGTGACCCGCACGAACTCGACTCGACCGGCTCGACGGTTCGAATCAACCGGTCCGGAGCAGGGCGCGCAGCTCGGCGGTGCCGATGATGTGGGCCCGCGAGGGGAGGACCTTCTGCAGCAGGGCGTCGTGGGCTTCGGTGTCCGGGTCGGTGACGCCGTCGGACAGGACGTAGAGGCGGTAGTCGCGGTCGGCCGCGTCGAGGACGGTGGACAGGACGACACCGCTGGTACTGACGCCGGAGACGACCAGGGTGGTGATGCCGCGCTCGCGCAGCTGCTGGTCGAGGTCGGTGGTGGACATGCCGCCGAAGCGGGTCTTGCGCACGACGAGGTCGTCGTCCCGGGGGGCCAGGCGCTCGTGGATGGCCGTGGCAGGGTCCTCGTGGTGCATGACGCGGTGTCGGGCCAGCGGGGCGAAGGACTTGTTGGTGGCCGGGATCGCGTCCCAGTCGGCCTCGGTGAAGCCGACGCGTACGTAGGCGACGGTGCCGCCGCTTGTGCGGACATCGGCGATGGCCGCTTCCACACGGTCGAGCAGGGCTTCCCGGCCTCCGCCCTCGGACAGAGCGGCCAGGATCGCGGGCTGGCAGTCCAGGACGAGCAAAGCGGTGTGCTCGGGGTCAAGTGCGGGGGCGGTACTCACGCGAGTGTTCTCCTTGCTTGGCGGCACCCGGTCGGTGCGGGGACACGATTCGGCGGACCGACAGCCACTCCCACCGCACAACCGATCGGCGATCGGAAGCATCAAAGTGCGCCTCATCCCCGGGGATCAAACAACCCCAGGACCATCAACCCACAACCACCAGTTGTACCTATAGAGTGCCGCCATGGACCTCGACACCGTTCGGACCTTCGTCGCCGCCGCCGACGCGGGGCAGTTCCAGGAGGCCGCCGCCGAGCTGGCCGTCACCCAGCAGGCCGTCTCCAAGCGCATCGCCGCGCTGGAGCGCAACCTCGGCGTGCGGTTGTTCACCCGCACCGCGCGCGGGGCCGAACTCACCATCGACGGGCAGGCGTTCCTGCCCCACGCGCGCGAGCTGCTGCGCGCCGCCGAGCGCGCGGTCGAGTCCGTGCGCCCCGGCCGCCGTCCGCTGCGCGTCGACGTGATCAACTCGCGCGGCGCGGCGTCGGGCCTGATGCGCGGCTTCCACCACGCGCACCCCGAGATCGACCTCGACGTGATGATGCTGTTCGAGATCGAGACGGCCGTCACCGCCATCCGCTCCGGTGCTATCGACGCGTCCTTCCGCGCCGTCGTCGCGCCCGGCCGGCCCCTTCCCGAGGACATCGAGTCCGTCAGGGTGATCGACGAACCGCTCCAGCTCCTCACCGGTCCCGCCCACGCCCTGGCGGGTGCCCGGTCGGTGACCGTCGCCCAGCTCGCCGGGCACCGGATCTGGATGCCCGGCATCGTCCCCGGTACCGAGTGGGGCGCCTACTACGACGACCTCGTCGCCGAGTTCGGCCTCACCATCGAGGCGACCGGCCCCAACTTCGGCTCCGACGCGCTCCTCGACACCATCGCCGACACCCCGGCCCTGGCCACCTTCATGGGCGAGCACACCCGCCTCGCCTGGCCCGCCGACCACGGCCTGCGCCGCATCCCGGTGACCAGCCCGACGCCCGTCTACCCGCACTCACTCCTCTGGCACCGCGACAACCCCCACCCGGCCCTGACCACCCTCCGCACCCACCTCGCCGCCACCACGACCGGCCACGACGCCGCCGACACCTGGACACCGGACTGGGTGCGCCCCCACTGAACGCCACCGCAGTTGGTTCCCACGTCCGGCGCCGGGCGGTGCGGTGGCCGCTCGGGAGCGGGACCGCACCGCCCGACGCCGGGGGGCTGTGGGCCGAGGGCCGTGGGTCAGCGCACGGTCACGGTGAACACGGGGGAGGCGACGTCTCCGCTGACGATGCGCAGCTCGTTCAGGCCCTTGATGCCGAGCTTCACGCCGAGCAAGTAGGAACCGTTGTGGTTGGTGGGGACGGAAGCCGGCAGGGTGACCCACTTGCCGTGCTGCTTCTGCTGCAGGGTCACCTTGGTGCCCGCCTTGAGGCCGGTGGTGGTGCCGTTGACCCGGAACAGCTGCCAGGCCTGGACGGACGTGACGGACGGCTTGGCGGTGATGCCGGCCTGCGCGGCGGCCTGCTGCGCCGTCGCCTGCTGCGTGGTGGACGCGGGGTAGGCGGTCGGGGCGGCCGCCATGGCGGCGGTGCCCGCCAGCCCGAGGGAGAGCACGGCGACGGTGGTCACGGCGGCCAGGCGCAGGGAGTTCCGCTTGGAGACGATCACGGGTGCCCCTTTCAAGGGGAGGTGATTGCTCGGCCCGAAGAGCACGGTCGGCGCGATTCGGGCTCTGTCATCTGTAGGGACGCCGCGCTCCACACTTCGGTTGTGAGCAGATCGTCACCGCCTTGTAACAGTCGGCGATGCCTCGGAGTTCCCAACACCCGCGCACACGAGCGGAATTGGCGCATCCTCTTCTGCGAACGCGACGGCCCCCTCGACGACCCGCGTGGGCCGCCGGGCAGCCGTCCCTGGGTGAACAAGTCCGAAGTCAGGCTCTCAGTGACGGTCGCCGAGGCTGGCGACCACCGCGGCCAGTCGGTCCATGGCGTGGGCTACGCCGAGCCCGTCCATGTAGTCGCGGACGTGCACGATCCGGCCGTTGCGGACCCGGATCACCAGGAGGCCGGGAATGCTGAAGGTCTGGCCGGTTGTGGTCACGGTCCCGGTGACGACCTGCTCGACGGTGATCACCTCGGGGTCGGTGCTCTCGTGCACGGCGACTTCGCGGATCTCCTGCGGTTGCGCCGGGCTTGCGCCCCAGGCCGCCCGGTAGCCCGCGCGGATCCCTTCGCGACCCTCGTAACACGCCGGCATGCCGGGGAAGAGGAACGGGAACTCGTGGACGGCGTCGACGGTGTAAAGATCGGCCAGGTCGTCCGCTGACTTGTCGAGCATCGCCCGCTGGTAGCGGGCCAGGACCTCACGAGGGCCAGGGCTGGCGGGGGTGGTATCCGGCATGGCGCTTGAGCTCCGTTCGGTCAACGCAGGGCTGAGCTCTTTCGAGCGATGGGCCGGGACTTCGGGCGCACGGATGCGACGAAGGCCCCCAAGACCCGGTTGTGACACCCGACTTGGAGACCCGCTTGACCGCACTCTACGTGAAGATCGACGCCGAGATCGGAGGAACGCGACGGATGGGACGACCGCCCCGGTCGAGAGTGCCGTCGTCGTGCTGGAGTGCGCGGTGCATGGACGCACCGTCCGCAGCGGGCAACCCTACGACAACCACCAGTGGCCTGATGAACGTCAATGCGAAGGCCACGGCCGCGCCGGCCCGCCCCTACCGACACCGCGCCAGCCAGGTCGCGATCTCATCCACCACCGCCGGCTCCACGTGCCCCGGTCGCGCGTATTCGGCCGGGGTCGCACGGCCACTGCCGGGGAGGAAGAGGTGGTTGGCGTCCTGGTGGATCCTGATCGCCACCTCGGGCCGGTCCGCCAGGGCGGCCTGCCAGCGCGTCAGATCGTCGGCGACGGTGACCTGGTAGTCCCGGCCGCCCTGGAGGATCAGCATCGGGCGGGCGAGTGCGGCCGCCGTGGCCACCGGGTCGTACGCGCGCAGGTCGAGCCAGTAGGCGGCGGAGAGTCCGAATGGCAGCAGCTCCGACGACGTGTCGGGCATGAGTTCGGGGCCCGCCACCAGCGCGGCCTGTCGGGCCAGCGCCGCCACCGCGTCGTCGATGCCCGGGCCGGGGGCGAGCGCCGCGAGGTGGCGGGCCACCCGGACGGCCGCCTCGTGCATCGGCTGGGCGTCCGCGGCGAGCAGCACCAGTCCCGCGATCGACGGGTCGGCGGCGGCGATTCGGGGCGCCACCTTGCCACCCATGCTGTGGCCGACCAGGTGGATCCGGTCCGCGGCCACCCCGGGCTGTCGCCGGAGCAGTTGGACGGCGGCGAGCGCGGGCGGCAGGTACTCGTCGGCCATGGTGAAGTCCGAGGGCAGGTGGTCCGGGTGCGCGAAGGTGGCCTTGTCGAAGCGCAGCACGGCCACCTGTCGGCTGGCGAGCCCCCAGGCGAGGTCCTTGAGCGGCTTGTTGGGGCCGCTGCTCTCGTCCCGGTCGAACGCGCCGCCGCCGCTGAGCAGTACGACGGCGGGCCACGGTCCGGGGCCGGCGGGCAGGCTCAGCGTGCCGGGTACGGCGAGCGGACCGGCGCCGAGCCGGACTTCCCGTTCGGTGAACCGGGCCTGGTCCGCGTAGGGCGGCGGCTGCCACTCGGCGCCGTCGTCCTGGGCGAGCCGCAGACCGTGCAGCAGGCCGTCGGCGCCGACCGACGTGACCACGGTGAAGCTGCCGTCCGCGCAGGTCACCGGGATTCGGACGCGCACCGGGTCGGCTTCTCCGGGCCCGCTCACCGGCTCCCCGATCGCCCTGACCCCTCCCCGTCCCGCGGCCTCGGCCGCCCAGGCGAGCCGCAGCGCTTCGGCGGATACGGCAGCGCGCAGAGGAGGTACGAACAGTTCCACGGTCTCGGCGAAACTCTCCGCGCGCAGTAGCGCGGCGAAGTCCCGGGTGAGCCGAGCCGGGGCTCGTGGCGAAAGCGCCGGTGCTGCCCAGTCGGTACTGTCCGGCCGCAATTCGGTAGCGGACCGAGCGGCGCTTCGGGCAGGCTCGCGTGCATGGTCTCGGTGTTGCAGAACGTGGCGATCGACTGTGCGGATGCCTACGGGCTGGCTCGGTTCTGGAGTGAGGTGCTCGGTCATCCGCTGCACCCGGAGGACGGCCCGGGTGATCCGGAGACCGCGGTGATGCTGCCGGAGGGCCAACTGTTGTACTTCCACCAGGTGCCGGAACCGAAGACGATCAAGAACAGGGTCCACCTGTGCCTGCGTCCGGAGACCACGCGCGAGGAGGAGGTCGAGCGGCTGCTGAACCTCGGGGCCACTCTCGTCGACGATCGCCGGGAACCCGATGGTGCCGGCTGGGCCGTCCTCGCGGACCCTGAGGGCAATGAATTCTGTGTTCTCCGCAGTGCGTCCGACCGCGCGGCGATGTCTTCCTGCGACTCCCCCGCGCAACGGCCGGCTGCCCCGCAGTAGCTGGTCACAGCCGTTCGTTGACGGCCGGGACGACGTGGTGGTCTCCGAGCAGTGACGCGGTTCTCACGTCCGGTTCAGTGCAGCGTGGCGGCGAGCGGTCGGACGGCTTCCAGCACGTGGCGGCGGAGCCACCGGGACGCGGGATCGTCGTCGAGTCGGCGGTGCCAGCGCAGTTCGATGTCGGCCGCCGGCATCTCCAGCGGCACCTTGTACCACCGGAGGGGCACCTGTCGTTCGACGAGGTGCTCCGCCACCACCCGGGGGCCGAGGCAGATGACGTCCCCCTCCAGCGCCATCAGGGCCGCCACGGCGAAGGAGGGAACCACGGCGACGACGCGGCGGGAGCGGCCCAGGCGGTGAAGTGCCTCGTCCAGCGGCCCGTGCGCGAGGCCTCGGCGGGAGGCGGAGATGTGCGGGTGGGCGCACAGGTCGTCCACCGTCAGCCGTGCTGCCTGGCCCAGGGCGGAGTTCGCCGCCACCACGGCGACGAAGTGGTCGGAGAACAGCGTTCGCGCGCGCACGTCCGGAGGGGGCGGGTCGGCGACGCCGATGTCGAGGTCGAGCGAGCCGTCGCGTAGCCGGTCGGGTTCCTTGGAGTCCTGGGCGACGAACCGCAGGCGGACCTCGGGTGCCTCGGCGGCGATCCGGTGCGTGAGGCGGGGTGCGAGCACGGGGCTGAGTCCGTCGTTGACCCGGATGGCGAAGGTGCGCCGCCACGATCGCGGGTCGCTTCCCGCAGCATCCACCCGGAGTTCGGCCGCGGCCTCCAGCAGCGCCTTGACCCTGGCGGCCGACCGCTGGGCGAACGGGGTGGGTACGAGGCCCCGGCCGGCGCGCACCAGGATCTGGTCGTTCATCGCCCGTCGCAGCCGGCCCAGGGCCCTGCTGGTGGCCGGAATGGACAGGTGAAGGCGCGTCGCGGCCGCGGACACGCTGCCTGTGTCCATCAACGCGTCGAACACGCGTAAGAGGTTGAGGTCCAACTGGTCGGCCACGGACGCCCCCTTCGTTTGCGTCTGACGCAAACTCCCTGTGCAAAGCATGCATTAGACATCGTGTCAGGGGCGTTCGAAACTGACGTCGTGGCCACCACACCCTCCGTCCCGTCCACGAGGAGCTGCGGACATGCCGAACACCAGGCACCCTGAGAACCGGACGCCGTCCCCTAGTGAAGCCACCGAATCCGCCGAAATCGCCGTAGTCGGCTGCGGGCCGGTCGGCATGACGCTCGCGGCCCTGCTGGGCAAGGCCGGGCACTCGGTCGTGGTGCTCGAACGCTACCCCGGCCTGTACGGCCTCCCCCGGGCCGCCAGCTTCGACGGTGAGATCATGCGCGCGCTGCAAGGGCTCGGACTCGTCGACGAACTGGCGCCCACCCTGCGGACACAGGACGCGTACGAGTGGCGCAACGGGGCGGGTGACCTCCTCATCCGACAGGTGTTCCGCAACGTCGGCGCCAGCGGTTGGGCCGACCTCTACCAGTTCCACCAGCCCGACCTGGAGACGGCGCTGCACTCGCTGTGCACCTCACTGCCGAGCGTCGACCTCCGTTTCGGCACGACGGTCACCGGCCTGTCCCAGGACCGTGACCAGGTCACCCTGAACACGTCGAACGGTGCGACCTTCGCGGCGCGCTACGTGATCGGCTGCGACGGCGGGAACAGCTTCGTACGGAACGCCCTCGGCGTCGAGCAGGACGACCTCGGCTTCTCCGAACCCTGGCTGGTCTGCGACTTCGCCCTCCGGCGCCCCGCGGCCGACTTGGGACTGCCGTCGATGCTGCAGATCGGCGATCCCGAGGGACCGACCACCGTCATCACCACCGGTGCCGAACGCCAGCGGTTCTGCTTCCTGCTCGACGATGACGACGACCTCGGGCGGGAACGTGCGGCGGACGGTGTGTGGTCCCGCGTAGGCCGCTACCTGTCCCGCGACGACGCCGACATCGCCCGCACCGCCACCTACACCTTCCAGTCGCTGGTCGCGAGGCGCTGGCGGGACGGCCGGGTCCTGCTCGCGGGCGACGCCGCACACCAGATGCCGCCCTTCCTGGGGCAAGGACTCTGCTCCGGGATACGGGACGCACTCAACATCGCCTTCAAGCTGGATCTCGTGCTGCGCGGAGTCCGGGGCGCCGAGGTGCTCGACACCTACCAGAGCGAGCGGGAGCCGCACGTGCGCGGTGTGACGGCCACGAGCATGGAACTCGGCCGCCAGCACACCCTGCGGGACCCGGTGCTCGCCCGCGAGCGCGACCGCACGCTGATGGCCCACCGACGCGCGCTCCGGGAGCCGGACCGGATCCGGCTGCCCGACCTCGGTCCCGGCCTGTTCGCCTCCGGCGGAGGCCGACTGTCGGTCCAGGGCCGGGTGAGCGACGGTCGGCGGACGGGCCTGCTCGACGACATCGTCGGCGGAGGTGGCTTCCGGCTGCTGGTCGCCGAGCAGGCCCTTCCCCTGCTGAACCGGGCCCCGCTGAGCGACCTGGGCGTCACGGTCGTCGGCTTCGGCCCCACCGCCACAGGCACCGCCGCCGGAGCCGTTCACACCGGAGCCGCTGCCCCCGGAACCGTCGTCGCCGACCCGGACGGCACCCACCGTCGCTGGCTGTCCGACCTCGGCGCCACCGCTGCCGCCGTGCGCCCCGACAACTACGTCTACGCGGCCGGGCCGGACGCGATCACGGTGGCGAACCAGCTACTGGCCCTCCTCACCCCCGGCACCTGAGCGCGAACCGGCTCAGCCAGACCCCGCCGCCGTGCTCCGCGCCCGGAACCGCGGCCACGCCCACGAGCCCGCGCCCGCGCCCACCAGCAGGACCGCCCCCAGCGCGTACACCGGCAGCCAACGCGTCGTCGTCGCCGCCAGGCAGACGTCGACGGCCTGGCGGCTCTGCTCCCGCTGCACGTACCCCAACGCGTCACCGGCACGCCCGGCCAGGTCCCCCAGCGCGGCCTGTGTCCGCAGGACCTCGTAGCGGCCGGCCTCGACGCACCCGCTGCGCGTCCCCGGCATGGGGAACAGCCAGTCCCAGCGCTGAAGTGCCGGAGCCAGCGCCAGCGCCACGCACAGCCCCACGACCAGCGAGTACGCCGCCAGGCTCCGCCCGTCGACCCGGCGCCGGCAGCGGCGCACGGCCGAACGACAGGACCACCGCGAGCAGCGTCACTCCGAGATAGGTGGAGAACCACTGCCATGACCCCTGCGCGAGCGAGAACGCCAGCACCACGCCGAGCGCCGTCCCCAGCACACCGGCATCACCGGCCGTCCGTCCCCCGCCCGCGCCCATGGACACGGGGCCGCGGTCACCTCCAGGGCTGTGCCCACTCACAGGCTCTCCTCGTCCGCCAACGGGGCACCAGCCTCCCGCCACCGCCTACCGCCTACCGCCACGGCTTGTCACCACACCGGTGAGCCCTCGGACGCCACCCGCCCAGCCCAGCCCGGGCCTACGGACGGGTCAGTGCCCTCACCGCTCCCAGTAGTCGACGTCGGGCAGCCGTATCCAGCTGTCGGCGGGGCCCGTGACGGCGCGGGCGTCGGTGGGGCGCAGGCCCGCGAAGGCGCAGGCCTGGGCGACGGCGTGGTGGTGGTAGAGGTAGCCGGTCAGGACCTCGTCAGGGGTGTGGTTCGGGAGGGGGGCGCCACCGGGGTGGAGGTCCCAGGCTTCGACGGTGCCGTCGCGGACGATGCTGCCCTGGTTGCCGCTGTTCCAGGTCACACCGTCCCAGCCCGTCATCGCGGCCCCCGTTCGTTCGTCGTCAGCGCGGCTCTCCGCGAGCGCCACCCGTCCACACACGATGGCATACCGGTCTGACAGTCGCTGTCCGGTGCCTTCGGTAGCTGCTGGGGCTGTGCCCTCGGTGACCGCCAATCGTCACCGGACAGCGCCGCAGGGCTCTCCCCCGGCTGCCCGACCGTCGTGCTCCGGAACCGCAGGACCGCAGGACCGTGCCGGGAGCCCGACGCCTTCCAGATCCCGGCTGACCGGTCGTCGACCAGGGTCAGCGGTACCAGCTGCGGACGGCGGCCGCCGTCTCGCGGACGTCCGCGTCCCCGGCGCGGATGCGGGCGGCCAGGTCGGCGGCCTGCTTGGGCTCCGCGGTGACGATGACGCCGGAGGCGCTGAGGTAGGAGGCGGCCACGACGGCGGCGAAGTGCTCGTTGGCGAACTCCAGGGCCGGGACGCGGATCAGCTGGTGCATGAGAGCGGCGGCCCGCTGGTGCACCTCGCCGTACACCGGCACGTCCATGACCTCGTCGAGGTGACGGGCGACCGCGGCGGCGAGGGTGCCGTAGTCGGTGATGTCCGGATCGGCGGGCAGGAACTGGTGGGCGATGTCAAGCAGCCACGCCCGGTCTATCCGGAGGATCACGCGGCGTCCGCCGCGGCGCCGCGAGTGCTCTGCGGGTAGGGCCCGAACTCGGCCTCGAAGGCCGGCGCCCACGTCGGCGCGAAGTGCGCCGCGGCTGTCAGGAACCGTTCGCGCCGCTCGTCCGCCTCCTCGGCCAACACCTTGCGCGCATAGTCCGTCAGGCTCAGCCCGGCTGCTTCCGCCCGCTGCTCCAACGCCTCGTGCACGGCGTCGTCCAGTCGCACGTTCAGCTGCTTCATAACGGCGAATCGTAGTTCGGGGTACACCCCGCTACAAGCTTGAGAACGGCGTGTCGGGCAACGCGGACCACCCCGGCGGGCTCCGGCACGTCCTGAGCGACCAACTCGGCCGATGGCCGACGGAGCCTCGGCCCGTTGCTTTCTCGACCAAGTCGGAGTCTCGGTCGCTTGGGTCGCTTCAGTAGCTGCCCTGCCGAGCCGCGTCCTGGCGCTACGGACCCTCCGCCGGCTCAGGCTTCCAGCGACTGACCCGGATCCGGTGCCACAAAAAGGCCGTACGTACCGGGACAGCAGGGCAACGGCACTGTCCTCGGAGGGCAACGGCGACCGAAGCGACTCAGCGACTCAGTGCTGGAAGTGTTCAGGCACTGAACGCTCCTGCGGACATAGTCCCAGGTCACAGCAGCGAAGCGACTCTCCAGGCCCTGCGGCGGAGCTACTGAAGCGACCCAAGCGACCCAAGTTGGGGACTTGCACGAGAACCTGGTCCGGCGACACGCCGGGGGACAGTGCCCGAGAGACTCAGTCGCTTTCAGTCGCTGAGGTTCAGTCGCTGGGAAAAACCCCAGGTCAGGACAGGTTCACCCACCCCGTCAGCGACCGAAGCGACTCAAGGTCAGGTATATGAAGACATTCCCCTGTGCGTGTGCGCGTTATAGACCCGGGCTACAGTCGCTTCAGTCGCTGTTTGCTGTTAAAACCGGCTTTGACCTGCGAAAATGCCGGAAGACCGAAACCAGCGACTGAACGGGGTCAGTCGCTGGTCCGGGTTTCGGTAGCTGAGTTTCGCCGCCGACTCCGGCAGTTCGCGTTCCCACGTCCTCGCTCGGATAGTCTGTGTGAGCTATCTTCTGGACTTCGGTCGCTTCAGTCGCTGATCCGGCGCCCACCAGTGCCCTGACCTGGCTATTTGCCCTCAGCGACTGAACGAGCGACTCAAGTCCGAGCAGCTACCAACCATGGGGAGAGGGACCAGCGTGACGGCGCCTAAGGCCGTGGGGAGCGACCGAGCGTTTCGCCAGCCGGATGCGCTGGCCGTCGCGCGCTGGTGCGCCGTCCAGGGTTGGCCCGTCCACCCGCTCGCACCAGGCCGTAAGACCCCGCCCGCCAACTGCCAGCCCTGCCAGGAGCCGGCTCACAGTCCCGCCGACTGCCCGTGCCCTGCGGCCGGTCGCTGGTGCCACGGCTTCCACGCGGCCACTCTCGACCAGGACATCCTCACCGCCTGGTGGCGCGTCAACCCGGACTTCGGTACCGGGGTCGCCTGTGGCCCGGCGGGTCTCGTCGTCATCGACGTCGACAGCCACCCCAGCACCGTCCCCGCCCGGGACCGGATCCTGCCCGGAATCCCGATCCACGAGAACGTCAACCTCGACGGCCTTGAGAACGGCTACCACACCCTTGCTCTGCTCGCGGCCCTGCGCCAGGCTCCTGACCCGGCGACCGACGCGGAAACCCTGCGCGTGCGCACCCCCTCCGGTGGCCTGCACATCTGGTACCAGGAGGACGCCCCCCGCCGGTTCGCCTGCTCCACCGGCTCCTCCAACGGCCGGGCCCTGGCCTGGCAGGTCGACGTGCGCGCCCACGGCGGCTACATCGTCGCCCCCGGCACCGTGACCACCGCCGGTACCTACACCGCGCTCCCCGGGGCAAGGACCCCCGCGCCCCTGCCCCAGTGGCTCAGCGACGAACTCGTCCGCACCGGCCACCTCAAGGACCAGCCCAGCACCCAGCGCCCCGCCCAGCCGTCCGTCCCCGACCGTGGCCGCGCGGCCGTCGTCGCGGCAGGCGGCGGCAAGCGCGGGGCCGAGCGAGTCCTCGACACCGTCCTCCAGGACGTCACCGACTGTGCCACCACCCCCGAGGGGGCCGGTTTCACCGGCAAACTCAACCGCGCCGCCTACACGATGGGAGGCCTGGTCTCCGCCGGTCACCTGACCCACACCGCCGCCGAGCGGCTCCTGCTGGACGCGGCCCGCACGGCCCGCCCCAGCCAGGACAGGCAAAGCTCCGCCGTCATCCGCTCCGGCCTCGCCGCCGGCGCCCGACAGCCCCTGCACGTCGGGAAGGCACGCGGATGAACGACAGCACCCGCAAGAGGACGGTCTTCGATCCCGTGGCCACGGCCCAGCAGATCCTGGAGTACCCGCCGGTCCCCGGCCCAGCCTCCCCGCCCCCCTGGCACGGCACCCCCGTCCAGGAGAGCCTTCTCGACACCCCGTCCGCCGAACCCGCGCCGGCCCCCGAGCCTGTTCAGGAGACCAAGCAGGCCCCGGCCGGGCCGGAGGCGAGCGCGCACGGTCTCCTACCCGACTCGCTGTCCGACCGGGGCAACGCCAAGCTCTTCGTCCACCTCTACGGAGGCGACTACCGCCACGTCCCCGGCCTCGGCTGGTACCGCTGGGCGGCGCATCGCTGGCAGCTCGACGAGGACGACACCGTCCTGTGGGCCGCTGGCGAGATGGCCGAGAGCATTGCCACCCACGACCCCCGCGGCGTCTACACCAACACCGATCTGCGTCGGCACCGCCGCCGGGCCCTCTCCACCTCGGGCATGAACGCCATGCTCGCCCAGGCCAAGTCCGCCCCGGGCATGGTCCTCAACGCCGCCCTGCTGGACGCCGACGCCTACGCCCTGTGCACCCCCGGCGGCGTGGTCGACCTGCGCACCGGCGCCATCGTCCCGCCCGACCCGAAGGTCCACCACCACTCCCGCTCCACCACCCTGGCCCCCGCCCGGATGCGGACCCCGCGCTGGGACCGCTTCCTCACCGACACCTTCGGCGACGACAAGGAAGGCCGGCAGACCCGGGACTTCCTCCACCTGCTGCTCGGCTACTCGATCAGCGGCGACGTCGGCGCCCAGGTCATGCCGTTCCTCTACGGCCAGGGCAAGAACGGCAAGAGCGTCCTGCTGGACGTCATGATCCAGCTCCTCGGCGACTACGCGGACGCCGCCCCGCCCGGCTTCCTGATGGCCAAGACCTTCGACGGGCACCCCACCGACCTCGCCGAACTCCATGGCCGGCGCATCATCGTCTGCTCCGAGCTCAAGCCCGGCGACCGCTTCGACGAGGCCCGGGTCAAGCTCCTCACCGGCGGCGACAAGATCAAGGCCCGCCGGATGCGCCAGGACTTCTTCTCCTTCGAACCGACCCACAAGCTCTGGCTGCTCGGCAACCACCGCCCCGAGGTCGGCACCGGCGGCTTCGCCTTCTGGCGCCGCATGCGTCTGATCCCGTTCGAACGGGTCGTCCCCGAGGAACGTAAGATCGACAACCTGGCCCACGTCCTCGTTGCCGAGGAGGGCCCCGGCATCCTCGCCTGGCTCATCGACGGCGCCCGCCGCTACTTCGCCGGCGAGAAGGACCTCGCCGGCCCCCAGCGCGTCCAGGTCGCCACCACCGCCTACGCCGAGACCGAGGACCACGTCGGCCGCTTCCTCAAGGAGGCCTGCATCACAGGCGAGGGCATGCGCGCCGAACAGTCCCAGCTCTTCGGCGCGTACACCCGCTGGTGCGGATTCGAAGGCGCCAATCCCGTATCCGGTCGTGCGTTCGCTGCACGAGTTCGCGAGACACTGGGTATGACCTCCCCCAAGGAGATGGTCCTGTCCAACAGTCGCAAGTACTACCCGGGCATCGGCCTGATCACCGACGACACAGAGGAGCAGAACGCGTGAGCGCGCTGATCGACCCGGCCGAGCTCGCCCACGAAACCGATCTCGTCTGGCTTGAGGACACCACCGACCTCGACTACGTGCGCCAGTCCCTGGACCGCCTCACCACCCGTCGCGGCCGCCCCGCCTACCACCGCGACGGCCGCATGGTCGGCTACGCCATCCTCGGCCCCGACGCCAGATCCTCCCGGGCCTCCGGCACCTTCCGCCGCCGCGTCTTCTGGCTCCTGCCGCACGACCGCGACCAGGACCCCGAGGGCCTCTACTCCACCGGCGCCCCCTCCGAGGCCGTCGACCCGCGCACCGTCGCCCCCGGCGTCAAGGGGTACAAGACCGAGCGCTCCGAGGGCGGCCCGGCCTCGCCGGCGATGCTCGAACTGGGGATAACGCTTCCGAAGGCGTGACCGTATCGGCGTGGGTGCACTCGCACCCACGCCGTTTTGATCAGACGGCAGTTGCTGTTGCTCGTCCGGCTCCGACGGTTACGGCTCGGCGTCCGGGCGGCGCTGCTCCTCGAAGAGGGCCGACTGCCCCGCCAGGAGGCTGTCCAGGAACCGGCCGTGCTGCGGGGGCGTGCGGTCCTGGGGCTCCAGGGCTGGGGTGAGGGCCTGAGGAACCTCGGTCTGCCGGCCTTCGGCCCGCGGCTTTTCGGCTCGCAGCGTTTCAGCCTGCGGCGTTTGGATCCGTAGGGTTTCGCTCTGGAGGACTCGGGCCCGGAGGACTTGGGTCTGCGGGACCTCGACCTGGCGGACCCGCCCGGCACCCAGGACACCGAGCGCCTCGGCGAGACAGGTCATCGCCTGACCAGTCTCGGCCTCCCTCTCCCCCGGCCTCTCCCCCGTGCTGGTCTCGTCCTCCACCTGGGCGCGGCCGCGCGGCGACGTATGTGCCTTCGCGGCTCTCGCTGCCTTCGCACCGCCCCGGCCGGCCATCGCCGCCCCCGTGCGCGACGCGGCGGACTCCTTCCGAAGCCGGTCGACCTCCGTCTCCAGTGCCGCCAGGCGCATCCGCAGGTCGTCGAGCTCGCTCATGCTCCCCCTCGTTCAGGACCGTCCCCGGCCTCCCACGGCCGTTGACGTGCCGCTTCAGCCTAGCCGGGCGCCCCCGGGCCGCCGCCCCCGGCTACGGACCTGGCCACGGGCACGCCAGTTCGCTCACCACTCATGCGTTCGCATAAGGCCACGGCACGTAGTTCGGACGCTGCCGCAATGCTGTTACTCCGCCTCATGAGCATCGGGAGCGGCCACTGAAACCTCGCGGCCGTCGGCGCCTCACCGGGTTGCGGCTCCGGGCAGTTCGCAGAGGTCGAGCAACTCGTGGAGGCGGTCAGCGGCCAGATTCGGGTTGGCTGCGGCTCCTTCCGCGTGCTCCGGGTCGTTCAGCAGGGCCGAGACCAGGTCGAGGGGAAGGCGCGGATTGGCTGCCGCGGCTTGACGGACGCTGGGTTCGGGGTCGGCGAGCAGGTGGACGGGCGGCTGGGCCAGGCCGGCGTCGGAGGCGGCCAGAGCGCGGACGTCCGGGTCGTCGTGGTCGAGCAGGTGGTCAAGGCCGGTGCGGGGTAGGCGGGGCAGCGTGAGCAGGTAGGGCCGCTGGCGCGGTGCGGCGATGAAGGCGTCGAGAACGAGTGCAGGCGGTGCCAGCGGGTGGTTGAAGGCCAACAGATGGCGCACGTCCGCGTCGGGGTCCTCGGCCAGACGGCGCACCAGCTCCGCCGACAGCAGGGGGCAGGTCGCGGAGACTCGGCGCAGCTGAGGATCCGCGGACGCGGCGCACGCCTCGTACCAGCTCGTCCCCGGCTCGACGAACATCTCGCCGACAGCACCTACGTTCTCGACGGCGTGGCCGAAGACCCGGTCGATGGCGGCGCGCTGCGGCCAGGTCCGCGGCAGCGGGTGCAGCTGGGCCCGGGCCCGTACGGCGCTGTCCGGGTCCTGGGCCAGTTCCGCCAGGAGTGGCGGGTCCAGGTCGGCTCTGGCGGCCACCTGCTTGCGCACGTCCGGATCGGGGTCGTGGGCGAGGCGGGCGACGATGTCGCCGGGCGTGTGGGGGTTGCGGGCAAGCGACCACAAGTCGCGCCGTTCAGCGAGGCACTGCTCGGCCACGGCGGGGGAGACGGCGTAGCTGATGAGCAGAAGATTCCGGGCGTGGCAGTCGCGTTCCGGCAGCTCCGCTTCCATCGCCGCCGGGTCCAGGATCCGGCGGCGGTCACGGGCGGCCTCTGCGACGGTGGGATCCGGGTCGGCCAGGAGCGCGTCGCGTTGGCCAGGAGTCAGCCACAGCCACAGGCTGGTGGCCTGCGCCCGAAGTACGGGGTTCGGATGGTCGAGCATCCTGCGGCGGAACGATGCACGGATCTGCCCGGAGAACGCCAGCTCCTGCCGGATCTCGTCTGCGCTGAGCAACTGGTCCCGGTGGTGTTCGTCGCGGGTGGTCAGCAGGATTTCCAGGACATCGTCGGGCAACGGCTCGGCCCTGCTCAGGCGCGGGCGCGGACCTGCGGCAAGGCTCGCGCGGACGAAGGCATCGGGGTCGTCGACCAGCCGGCCGCGCTGTTCGGGAGCGGCGTGCCGGTTGCGGGCGAAGGCGCGGCGGACCGTCTGCTCGGGGTGTGCGAGCACCGCCTCGACGACCTCTGGGGGAAGGGCACGTTCCTGGCAGAGGGCCGTCCAGGCAACGCGCCCCTGCGAGGCCAGCAAACGCAGCAGAACCTCGGGCGGCGCAGCCCGGTTGGCCGCGACGCCTCGCAGCCACGGTTCCGCGAGAAGAGAGGAGGACATCGGGACATCGTGGCAGCGAGTACGGCACCGCGTCGACGGGTTCGCTGAACCTGACGGCCCACCGAACCGCAGCTGCCGACTTTGATCGACCATTGCTGCCTCCTGAATTTTCCGCGGAAAATTCAGGAGGCAGTGAGCGAGTGGGGCCGACGTGTCATCTGGATCGGGCTGCCGCTCCCCCGCTGGCTCAGCTCTCCACCGCTGAATTTTCTGCGGAAAATTCTGCGCCTTCGGACTGGGCGCTGCGGAATCGGAGGCCCGCTGGCGGACCTTCGATCGTGCTTCGGCCGCAGTGGATCAGGTCGACTGACACGGCCTGGGGCAGTCGTTCTTGACGGCGCGGGCGAGGCGGGGGCTCGTGGTGATGAGCATCCGGCGGGCCGTCCGGAGTGAGTCACGGGAAGCCGATCAATCCCCCGGGCCGTCCCGGTGTCCTCTCTGAGGCTCCGAATTTTCTGCGGAAAATTCCGAGATGCGGTTCAGCAGTCCGGGCTGTCGAAGCGGCCGGTTTGGCGGAGGAAGAAACGGGAGGTCTGTCTCGACCTGGACGGCGCGGTTCAGGACGGATGGTCGTCATCCCGGCAACGCCCGCCGTCGTCGCCTACCAGAACCAGTGCGGTGGGCGCTCCTGCCCTCGGCGCGGGCCTGCGGGCAATCGCCATGCAGTGAGCTCGGAGCAGGCGATTTTCCGCAGAAAATTCTCCATGCTCAGGACAGTCGTGGGGCAGAAGCTTCTGCCGCTCCTTGTCCCGCCGGCGGATGATGGGCAGAGCAGCTGTGTGTCCTGGGGGTCATCGGTCTCATGGATTCACAGGCTCTCTGCCGTTGGCACAGCACGGCGGACACGCGCCGTTGGAGGGGGGTCCGGACGGCGTGTGACGTCATCACGGGGAACCTGTCAGTCCCCCGGGTTGTCCCGGTGTTCTCTTTGAGACCCCGAATTTTCTGCGGAAAATTTCGTGGTGTGGTTCAGCAGTTCGGCTGTCTGGTCCATGGCGGTCTGAAGGGAGCGGCACTCGGCTAGCTGGCGAACGACCCCGAGGGCGAGTCCGAGCAGACCGTGTCGGTCCTTTCCGACGGAGGGTCCCGGTATCGGCTTGCGGTTGTGGTGGGGCTCAGCTGTGTGTGAGGGAACTGTCGAAGCTGCCGGTTCGGTGGCGAGGAAACGGGATGTGTGTTCCGACCTGGACGGGCGCGGTTCAGGATGGATGGTCGTCATCCTGGCAGCGCCCGCCGTCGTGGCCTACCAGAGTCAGTGCGGTGGGCAATCGCCGCGCAGTGAGCTCGGAGCAGGCGATTTTCCGCAGAAAATTCTCCATGCTCAGGACAGTCGTGGGGCAGAAGCTTCTGCCGCTTCTTGCCCCGCCGGCGGATGATGGGCAGAGCAGCTGTGTGTCCTGGCTGTCATCGGTCTGGTGGATTCGCACGCTCTCTGCCGTTGGCACAGCACGGCGGACACGCGCCGTTGGAGGGGGGTCCGGACGGCGTGTGACGCCATCACGGGGAGTCGATCAATCCCCCAGGCCGTCTCAGTGTCCTTTCTAAGGTCCCGAATTTTCTGCGGAAAATTTCGGGACGCGGTTCTGTAGTCCGGCTTCCTGGTCCACCGCGATCCGAAGAGAGCGGCACTCGGCCGGCTGGCGAACGACCTTGCGGGCGATCCCGGGCAGACCTGTCGGTCCTTTCTGGTGGAGCCGTACCATCGGCCCGCGGTCGTGATGGGCACTCAGCCACGTGTGGGGGAGTCGTTGAGGCGACTGATCCAGCCTGAAGTAGATGGCGCGTCTGTCTCGACCTGGACGGGTATGGCTCGGGATGGACGGTCGTCATTCTGCAGCGCCCGTCGGCATCGTCTACCAGATGGCGCTTCTTCGCTCGGCGCAGGCAGGCAATCGTCGCGCAGCGAGCCTCGGAGGGCGCGTCGCGTCATCAGGGAGAACCCAGCAATTCCCCGGGCCACCCCAGCGCCCTACCTGAGGTCCGCCGAATTTTCTGCGGAAAATTTCGCAGCGCGGTCCACCGCAGTCCGAAGGGACTGGCACCCGGCCGGCTGGCGAACGACCCTGCGGGCTTGCTCGGCCGGACCGTGTGGGGCGGGCCAGCGGAGCCGCATCATTGGCTGCGGTTGTGACGGAAACTCAGTCGTGTGTGGGGGAGCTGTTGAGGTGACTGATTCAGCATGGAGGAACGGAGCGTCTACCTCGGACTGGATGGGTGTGGCCCACGATGAATGTTCGTCACCGTGGCAGTGTCCATCGGCGTCGCCTACCAGGACCAGTGCGGTGGGTGCTCCTGCGCCCGGCGTGGGCAGCTGGGTAGTCGTCGTGCAGCAAGCTCCGGATAGCACGACTGTGTCCTGGGCCAGGGGGTCGCGGCTCGGCGATTTTCCGCAGAAAATTCGTCGGCGGTCGGGCAGGGGCAGAGCCGCTGTTGGTCTTCGCCTCGGTAGCGGATGACTGGGTACGCGTCCTGCCACGGCCCGTGTCGACAGGCTCTACGACTCCGGCGAACCGGCCTACCTGTGCAGGCGCGGCATCCGTCGCACCATCCTGGAGAAGACCTACCAGATCCGTAGCCGAAAGAAGCTCGGCGGCGGCGACGGGGTACGACGAGTTGGCTGTCCGCTACGAGGCAACCGCGTTGATCGCCGCCGTATACGAGTAGCTGCGAAACGCCCCCCGCTGCGATCATGTGGCGGTGAACGATGGACTGCCCGACGGCTGGACGATCGAGCGAGCGCGCTCCGCATCAGAGGATCCTGAAGCCGCCTTGCTCACCCTCGAACGACTGGTCGTGGTCGAGGAGCACGGCCGCGCGGACTATGTCTCACTCCGACCCGACGTCATCCTGTCCCTCCACGGCCTGTGCCTCGTGCGAGCGGACGACGACTGGTACATGGGCGAGCTCGACTCCGACGGCTCAGTCATCTGCTGGGTCGCCTACGGTCCCGACTTGGGCGAAGCCATCCAGGGGTTGTGAGTATCAGGCGATCGGCTTGATCACTTTCAGCGTGCCTCAGTGGGGGAGAGGACCACCCCGACTTGCCGTGATAGGCGCTCCCCCGTAGGAGGCCGCAGGGGAGTCGAAGCCGTCGGCAATTCTTGTGTCGCGAGGGTGGGGGCCGCTTGCTGGGAACCGGCACACAGCGCTCGCGCCAATCGGAGCCCGATCTGTCTAGCAGTCAGCCGACGGATTTTCCGCAGAAAATTCGAGGGCTTCGATGGGGGAGCAGCATCAGCATCCGGACCAGCCGACTGGCAAGCGCACGCTCACGTGCTGCACAGCCACGACTCGGACCCGGGTTCGGGTTCGGGTTCCGGCTCATCAAGGGGCTTCCGTGCCGCCGATCCATGCCGTCCGGGCTGGCTCTTCCGAGCTTCTCCTCGAAGGCCGGCCAGAGTTCTCGACGGACATCCATCGTGCCTACGGGCAACGGCAACGGACGATGCCAGCAATGGACGATGCGGGGGCGGCCGATCCATGGGCCTTCGTCGAGGGACTCTGAATTTTCCGCAGAAAAGCCGATGCGCCATCGGCCAAAGCGATGCTCTGGACATCCACGGCGGCGCCGAGTTCGCCATCTCTACGTCCGCCGGTTGACCTGCTCTACGGCGCCTCTGCCTTCACGATCGAACCAGCAGCTCGTATCCGACCGGACCGATGGCCCCGGAAGTGCTCACCGGGACAGGGCCGCCACCCCCCGATCTCGACCGTACGGCTCATACCTCGGAGAGAACCCGGCCAGTGGGGCAGCGGGCCACAGCTGATGCCGGTCGTCGAACGCATTGGACTCAAGGGCCCCGGCGTGGTCATTCGCGCACACCCCCGACTGCCGCCGCAACTGTCGCTACCTGCGAAGGCGCCAGTTTCAAGCACACCATTCCGGAGAAGCAGGATCAGCGGGCCAACCGTCGGCGACGACGCAGCTGAAGAGATTGGCCGGGCTTCGACAAGGAGATGTACAAGCGCCGGAACGAGGTCGAGCGCACGGTCAAATCGGCTCAAGCATTCCCGGGCCCCGGGGCTGTGGCGACGCGCTACGACAAGCGTGCCTACGTTTTCACCGGCGCCGCCACGGTTTCCTCGATCCGGCTGTGGCTCAGGCCGTGGGTCGGTTTTTCAGGCCCGTCGCGATGCCGTCCCAATCCGGGCCGTGTAACCACAGACTCTGTGCCGCCTTCCGCATCAGTGCCGGCTCGCCCGGCCGTGGCAGAAGCACGAGCCGGTACGCCAGACTCCGCATCTGGACCGGCAGGTAGCCCCGTCAGCTAGCTGCGGGCACAGCTCCCGCAGCATGGCGAGGATCGCATCCGCGTCGGCGAAGGCCAGCTCCCCGGCGAAGTGACGAAGTAGATGGCGCTGACGGCCGGTACCTCGGTGCTGCCAGGAACCCGGGTCTACCGTGAGGCGGAGGCCCGGAGGCCCGGAGGCCCGGAGGCCCGGAGGCCCGGAGGGGAAGGGCAGAGGGTGAAGGTCCAACTTGCCGCGCTGCCGCAGCGGGCTGCGGTACGCCTGAGGTCGAGCTGGCCGGCCAGGAGGTGGCGGAGCTGGGGACGGGTTTCCGGCGGAAGGAGAAGCGGGCGCGATGGTTCGGCACCTGTCCGGCGTGGGTGTGAGCGCGAGTGGCTTCTTCGAGGCCTCGGGAGCCGACTCCTCAGCGGTCAGAGGCGATTTGCATGCCGCAGGCCACTTCACGTTCAAGGGCCTGAACACAAAAGACGTCAGAAGACCACTAATAAACAAATCTCGATACGGCGCCGTTTTCGGACGACGTGGTGCTGGGCATGTCGACCCGTAGCCTTCCGATGGTGGTCGGGCCCTTCGGCATTTAGTTCGTATGCACAAGAAAGAGGGCGGTCCGGATGCGCGGTGCGGACGCGGTGGCCGAGGTGAGCCAGGTCGACGGTCGAGACTTCGCGACGTGTCGGGTGATCGACCCGACGAGTCCGGATGTGGGGGAGAGGGCAGGATGCGGCCTGGGGGAGTGGCGGAGCATCGTCCACCAGAGCCGGGCGCCTCGCGCGGACGGGAGCCCGGTGCGCGGGGATGACTCCCGCTGTCGAGGTGTCACGGGACTCTGTGAGTCGGTGACCGAGTCCTGGAAGCTCATTGACGCCTGGCTGGCGAAGAATGCACCGGCCAGCCTGGCCGAGCTTCGCCCGCCCGCATCGCCCGAAGCCGTCGGGCGCACCGAGGAGCGGCGCGGGTTCGAGATCCCCGCCGATCTGTGCGAGTCGCTGCTGTGCCACGACGGAGACGACGCCTAGATCGCTGTCCTTCCGTGCGGCCCCTGTACTCCACGGAGGAGATCTGGGACGCCGACGATCCGGACCAGCAGGACGACCCGTGGTGGGGAGCGCGGTGGGCCTCGTTTGCCAGCCGCGACGGCGGCGAGCCCGACCTGTGGCACAACCACCTCGGAGGGCTGCCTGCGACTCGGCCTACCTCGCCGGCTGGCCGAGCTTCGCTACTTGGCTCCACGCCGTCGCCCGGACGATGCTGCATCACGACGACCGCGATCACGTCGAGCCATTCAGGTCACCAATTCGCTTTCATATCAAGGTAGTTGATCTGTAGATCTCACCGACCGGGCGGAACTCGGTTGAACTGCAAGCCCTTTGTGGGAGTCCTGCTCAGGCGTTGGGAACGCAACACCTGAACTGGGCGGACTGGTCTTCGGTGTTGCCCACTACCTGGTTGAAGAGCCCGCGATGCGGTGTGTCATCACATCCCGCACGAGGCCCGCCGTGAAAGCCAGTTGCAGGTGTCTGGTCATCGGACGCGACACGACCGTGGCGAGTGCGGTGCCGGACACCGGCCGAACTCCGCTGCCTACACGAGAAGTTCGGAGCCTGTCGGCTGGAAGTCGCCTACGAATGGCTCCCGATGGCGGAGGCCTTCGCGAAGCCGTCCACGGTGCCCGGAGGGCAGTGCCGTCAGTGGCGCCGCAGGTGACGTGAGTGGGTCGCTGCCCGGCCGGTCACACCTGGTGCCGTCGGGGCAGTTCGGCGTGCCTGACCGGGGCGGAGGCCAGGGCGAGGGCCGCGCCCAGGCCGGCGACGGCGCCACAGCCGAGGAACACCGGTGCGGCGCCCCAGGTGCCGATGGCGGCGCCGACCAGCGGGTAACACAGGGGCGCGAGACCGACCATGGTGAGCATGACGACGGAGGTGACCCGGCCGAGATAGGCGGGGTCCGCGGCGGCCTGGATGAGGGCGTTGTCCAGGGCGCCGGAGACGCCCAGGCTCAAGCCGACAACTGCGGCCAGCACCGCGGCGGTCCACAAGGTCGGGACCAGTGCCATGGCGGCCGCTCCCGTGCAGCCCACGAGCAGTGTCGCGGCCAACACGAGGCCCGCGCGCGGCAGCCACCCGACGACGGCGAGCAGCGCGGCGCTGACCGCCGCTCCGGCGCCGAAGGAACCGACGATCCACCCGTAGCCGGAAGGCTCCCAGCCGCGTTCGGCGTTGAGCAGCACCATGCCGACGTTGAGGGTGCCGGTGAGGCCGAGTTCGCAGACGGCTCCGGCGGCGACGAGCGGGCCGATGAGGCGGTGGCGGCGGATGTAGCGCAGCCCGTCGAGGAGATCGGTGCGCGCGCTGCCGGGTTGCGGAGCGTCCTCGCCGCGTGCTCCGAGGGGACGTATTCGTACCGTCAGCAGAAGCGGCAGGGAGAGGGCGAAGAGCAGGCCGGCGGTGGCGAAGGCCGCGGCCGCACCGCCGAGGCCCATGGCGAGGCCGCCGATCGGCGGGCCCGCGATCTGGCCGAGGCGCATCGACAGGGACCGCAGACCGGTGACGCGGGCCAGCTGGTCGGGGCCGGTGATCCGCGGCGGGAGGGCCCCGACGGCGGGGATGAACAGCGCGTCCACGGCGCCGAAGACGAGCGCCACCGCGACCAGGACCCACAGGACCGGCGCGGTCAGCGCGATGCCGGCGGCCACCGCGAGGATGAGCAGGCAGCGCAGGGCGTCGCTGCCGAGGATCACCCGACGGGGGTCGGTCCGGTCGGCCAGCACGCCCCCGCCGAGCATGAGCAGCGCCCGCGGGAGCGCCCCGGCGGCCATGACGAGGCCCACCTCGGTCGGGCCGCCTGCCTTCTGGGCGGACCAGCCGAGGGCGACGAAGTACACGCTGTCGCCGACGAGCGAGGCGGTGTACGCGGCGAGCCAGCGCAGCACGTTGCCGTCACGGAAGGCCGGGATGCCGACGCGTTCGGGCGGGGCCGTTTCGGGCGGGGCCGTTTCGGGTGGTGCTGTCTCCGCGGTGGCCATGATGGGCTCCAGCAGGTCGGGACACATCCGTGTCAGGTGCGGGACGGGAAGAGGCGGAAGGGGCACAGAGGAGGAGGCGTCAGGGGCGGAAGGGGAAGCCGTAGAGGTGCACGGACACGTGCTCGCGGTCCTCGGTGTCGCCGGCTGCCTTGGCGGCCTTGCCGCGCTCCCGCCAGCGTCGCCCCAGCGCCACGAGTTCGCCGTTAAGCTCGGCGAGTTCGGCCGGCGTCAGGTCGAGCATCCACTCGGAGCTGAACGCAGAGTCCGTCCACACCTTGCCCCAGGCGGCGCCCTGGTCCAGGTAGGCGCGGTACTGGGAGGCCCGGGTCTCGACGATGCCGCGGGTGACCGCGCCGACTGCGGCGGCTCCCTCGGGCGTGCCCGCGAAGTTCGAGTCCTGAAAACCCCAGCCCTCCTCGGAAGCCACCTGCCACCACCGTTCGCGGCCGTCCGCACTGCGGCCGCTCGCCGCGGTCACGAAACCGTGTTCGGCCAGCTTGCGCAGGTGGTAGCTGACCAGCGACGGGGCCGCGTCGACCTGTTCGGCGAGCTGGGAGGCGGTCGCGGTGCCTGCGGCGTACAGCAGCCGGTAGAGCTGCATCCGTAGCGGGTTCGTGAACGCCTTCAAGCGGGACAGGTCGGTGATCTGGTCGGGCTCGCGCTCGGGTTGCATGTCCCGACCGTAGGTCTGAAGGGAAAATTGCGCAATAAAGTTTTCAGATCTTCGGAGGAGCGATTCCCCAGAGGGGTGATGCCGCCACCGCGTGGCCCGCTTCGGCGGTCGCCAGCCGACCACCCCGTCGGCGCGCGCAGTTCGGCGATCTCACAGTGGAAGCGCCGCGCGACCTGGACTCGGCCGCTCTCGATCCGGCCGGCGCCGACGGCGGGGCGGGGGTGGGTGCCGGGCAACGGCCTGGTCCAGATCGTGCTGCTGGCATCGGCGGTGACGTCCGGGCGTTGGTGCCTGACGCTGTCGGAGATCTCGGAAATCAAGTGTCGGGGCATGATCCGATCGGCCTGATGACAGAGCGTCTCCCCCCAGCGCGGGATCTGTCCGTCCGGCGGGACCTCCGGGTGGGATCGCCGAGCCTGTCGCTCAGGGGCAGTTAGCCCCAGCACCTGTCACGAATACTCAGGAAACGGCTCGGAACTGCTGAAAGCGCCGCAGCCGGGATGGCCGGTGATCGTACTGGATTGCATGGATGCATAAGACACGCCCGTGCCCCGCCGTGAGATCTACGACGCCAGGAACAAAGAGAGCCTCCCGGGCGCCCTGGTGCGCTCCGAGGGCGAGGCTGCGAGCAAGGACGAACTGGTCAACAGCGTCTACGACACGCTCGGCACCACCTTCGACTTCTTCCTCACCGCGTACGGCAGGAACTCCCGCGACGGCGAGGGCGGCCCACTTCGGGCGACCGTCCACTACGGTGACAAGTTCGCCAACGTGTTCTGGAAGGGTGGGCGGCTGGTTCTCGGCGACGGCGACGGCGAGTTCATCCAGCTGCGTCCACGCGACCTCCTCGACGTCGTCGCGGCCAGCGTGAGCGGGCAGATCCTGAACCCGCAGCTCATGTACTTCGGTCAGTCGGGGGCGCTCTCCGAGTCCATCAGCGACGTCTTCGCCTCCCTCGTCAAGCAGTACTCGCTCGGCCAGAGCGCCGACCGGGCCGACTGGCTCCTCGGCGCCGGAATGCTCTCCCCTGGTCTCAAGGCCAAGGCGCTGCGCTCGCTGGCCGCACCCGGCACCGCCTACGACGATCCCCGGCTGGGCAAGGACCCCCAGCAGGCCCACATGGGCGGCTACATCGAGACCCAGCAGGACAACGGCGGGGTGCACCTCAACTCGGGTATCCCCAACCACGCCTTCTACCTCACGGCCACCGCCATCGGCGGAAACGCCTGGGAGAAGGCCGGCCGGATCTGGTACGACGCCGCGACCGGCGGCAAGCTCGCCGCCGATGCCACCTTCGCCGACTTCGCCAAGCTGACCGCGACCGTCGCCGAGGACCTCTACGGCAGTGGGACCGAACTGGACGCCGTCAACAATGCCTGGAAGTCCGTCGGCGTCCTCGGACCCCTTCCTCACCAACAGGTTGTCCGGCGGGCCCACAGGACAGGGCCCCGCCGGAAGAACGCGCCGAGCCGTTCGGCGTCCTCCGCCGCGTCGCGGGGTTTCCCTCGGCCGGGGTCACCCCGGTGGCTTCGAGAACGATCAAGTCAGCCCCCGGGGTGGGTGGCGGCGCGCCAGGACCATGGCCGTTGGACGCCCTGCCGGTTGAGGAAGTCCTGCAAGGCTGTCGGCTGCAGCACGGGCACAGGTGCCGGCGCGGTTGGGGGAGGGGCCGGGGACGGGCCGGTCAGGCCAGCCAGCGCAGCACGGTCCAGGGGCCGGCGGGCAACGGGGAGAAGACGATCGTGGGTACCAGGAGCAGTCCGGCACTCACCCACCAGTAACGCCGGCCCCGTAGGCCGGTCAGGCTGCGGAGCCCGAGGTTGACCAGCCACCACAGCAGGCCGATGACCGTCCAGACGACGACGCCGGCCACTATCCACACCATCGGGCCGTCGTTCTCGGTGGGTTCGCGATGCCCGAGCCCGAGCCAGACCAGCGGGTAGTTGAGGAAGAACACCAGCGTGAACATCAGCGGGACCATGGCGGCGAACCCCAGCGCGACGTTGACCAGTACCGGGGCCGCCCACGCCGCCCGCCTCGGCCGGGCCTCAGGCGCTGCGCAGGTGTGCATGGTGCTTCTCCAATGCCCGGTAGAGCTCGATCAGTTCGACGTCGTATTGCCCTGGCTGCCCACCGCCGAGGAGGCGCCCGGATTCGCAGCGAGAAGGGCGTCCGTTGGGGAGAGCGGGCGGGCCTCGGCTGCCTTCGCCTGATCAGCTGTTCCGGATACTTCTTCCATGGGAAGCAACAGGAAGCCATTCTGGCGCACGCTCGGAACTCCGAAGACGCTCGCCCTGTACCGCACGCCCGACCGGTGGCGGTTCGCCGTGTACTTCGAAGCGCCGGGAGGGGTCGCCGACGGTTTCCTCGATCGTCCCGCACCCTCCTGCGAGGCCGAGTTGGCCCAGTTCGCTCTGCGCCTCAGGACCGAAGAGATCACCCATCGGGATCTTGAAGTCTCGTGGCAGCCCACCGATCGACCGGACTGGTGGATCGGAGTCATCACCAGGGTCGGCCCACTCCTCGATACGGATCACTGATCCGCCCTCGGCAGCCAAGTAGCGAACCCGGCCAACCTATGCCGTCACAGCACCGGTAGGGCTGCGCCAGGAGACGAGGTCGACCTCGCCCGTGACGGCGTCGGCCGTGGTGTCGAATCAGCCGTGGGCGACGTCCTCGGGCACCGACCGGGCGAGGGTGTCGGCTACCGTCGTGCAGGCGAGCCGGGCCACGGAGCGCAACTCGGCGTCGGGGGAGTCTGCCCGGCTCAGTACGGCCAGCGACTGGTTGACGGCGACGACGAATGCGGCGAGTTCGTCGAGCGTCCGGGGGTCGGCCGAGGAGTCCGCCAGTGCTGTGCGCACCCGTTGGCGCTGCACGTCGAGCAGACGGCGCACCTGCGCGCTGTTCTCCTCCTTCAGCGTCGGCGACTGCGCGGCGGACTGGGTGATGAGGCACCCTGCGGGGACCGACGGGTTGGCGATGCGGCCCAGGACGACGCCGAAGAACGCCTCGACCGCGCGCACTGGATCACCGGGGTGTGCCGCAAGCGCCTGCTCGTACTGCGTGCCGTAGATCGACGCGTAGCGGTCGAGGCACTGGCCGCCGCCGACGACGTGCAGGGCCCCGTCCTCCCCGACTGCGGCCACTACCCGGCCGAGGAGGCCCCGCAGGCGATGCTGGCCGCGCTGACCGCGTTCCTGGCCCCGTACCGGGACGGGGCGACCGCAGAAGACGCCCTCACGGCACGCGTCGGCCCCACCACCCCGACCCGCGAGGTCGACTCCGCGGACACGGCCTCGACGACCGTTGCCCAACCCGCTTCGAACGCCCGTCGGCAGGCGTCGGATACCGACCGCTGTGACCGCTGAGCCCTCTCTTCTGACTGACCCCCATGCTTGTGGGGGAGGGGCTTCTTTCTGGCCTGCGCGGAGCAGTGATGCCTTTGCCGTTTCTTGATCAGGGCTCACGCTGCCGGATAGCGAACTGCGGTGATCTGTTGAACTGTCAGGAAACGGCAGGGAGGTGTTCCATACGCCAGGGCTGCGCGGGGGCGCACGGCTGTTCGGGTTGGCCGGTGAAGGTGAATGCGTCCTGGTAGCGGCGCCATCGCGATGCCGCTGCCCGTGCGTCACGCTCTCTTGCGATGGCGGGATTCGGGGCCGGGTCGCCGGGGATATTCGGCGGGTCCTCGGAAATCAGGGGCTCAGGGAAACGGACATTGTGCTTCATGACACGCGGGTCGTGTCGGCATCAGGCCTGATCATCTGGAATGCTGTTCCAGTCCGCCGTCACCGGCTTTGATCGGCGGGCATCCGCAGTACCGGGCAAGCGGCCCGGGAAGCCCACGGAGAGAACGGAACATCATGAAGCCATCTGTACTTGTCGTGTCCACTGACCCTCAGGGATCGGCCGTCGTCTGGGCGGAGCGGGTGGGGGACAACCTGCCCTTCGATTTCATGGCAGCGCACGACCAGGCCGATCAGCTGCTCCACCTCAAGAACACCGGTGCCAAGGTCCACGTCATCGCCAACCAGAAGGGCGGCGTCGGCAAGACCACGACCACGGTGAACCTCGCGGCGTGCACCTTCGACGTCCTCGGCGAGAAGGACGAGTACGAGCACATCTTCATCGACACGCCGGGCACCCTGGCCGATGAGGAGATCCTGCGCAGTGCTCTGGAGATAGCGGATGACGTCCTGGTCCCGATGATCACCGAGCCGTTGTGCTTCGACCCGACGGCGCGGACGATCCAGAAGGTCATCGAGCCGATGGACATCCCCTTCCGGGTCGTCATCAACAACTGGGACCCCCGGGACGGCCGCGCCGACCTGGAGGACACCGAGGCGTACATCGCCGCGAAGGGGTGGCCGCGGGCCAAGACGGTCCTGCGGCGTTACAAGATCCACTCCCGGGCGGTGGCCGAGGGAACGGTCGTCACCCAGTACAAGGAGAGCGGCACCGCCTACCGGGCCCGCGAGGACTTCTTCCGGCTGTCCCTCGAGCTCGGATACGGGGGTCGCTGATGGCCGGCCGTCGTGTTTCCTTCGCCTCGATGGCGGCCGACCCGGTCGTCGATGCCCCCGGGGTGGTCAGCAACCAGGAGACTCCGGCCCGGTGGGTCCCCACGGGGCCGGACTCTCCGGCCCGGTGGGTTCCCACCGCCAACTGCCTCCCCAACCCGCGCAACCCGCGCGACGACCTGGGCGACCTGTCGGACCTGGCGAGCATCAAGGACCGCCAGCTGCAGAGCTGCCTCGCCGTCACCCCGGACGCGTACCTCCGGCTCTGGCCGGAGGACGAGGGCCTGCTCGCTGCGGGCCCGCAGGACGTGGTCATCGTCAACGGCAACCGGCGCCGGGCCGCTGCCGCGCTGTACGGGCGCGAGCAGCTGCTCGTCGTCGTGGACGACTCGGTGGCGGACTCCAAGGCGACCCTGCTGCGCGCGGCGCTCGACGAGAACATGGCGCGCAAGGACTTCGACCCGATCGAGGAGGCCAACGCGGTCCTGCTCATCGTGGCGCAGTACGCCACCGCCAAGGAGGCCGCCGAGGCGGAGGGCTGGTCCCAGAGCTGGATCTCGCACCGCAAGAACCTGCTGAAGCTCCACCCCGAGCTGCAGCGGCAGGTGCGGGCCAAGGCGCGGGGCGAGGAGGGCGTCTCCATCAACGTCGCCCGCCGTCTGGGATCGGTCAAGGGCATCGAGGCGATGTCCCTGGCCGAGCAGACGGAGCAGCTGGAGCAGCTGCTCCAGGCCGACGCCGACGCCGTCGCGGCGAAGCGGGCGGCGAAGCTGGGGGCCCGGGCGGCGGCTCAGGCCTCCGCGGACGGGGCGACTCCTCAGCCCGCGCCGCAGCGACCCGTCGCATCCGCGAGTGGGCCTGCGGAGAGCGCGACCACGACCGCGGCTGTGACCGCGGCTGCGTCCACGGGCACCGTCACGCCGTCGCCGGTGGAACCGTCGCCGGCGGAACCGTCGGCCTCGGCTACCCGGTCGAAGCCCGCCAGTTCCGGCGCGGGTGAGAGCTCTGCTTCGGCTCCGGGCACCGAGCCTGCTTCGAGCACGGAGTCCGCTCCGAGCGCCGAGCGATTTTCCGCGGAAAATTCCGAGCCTCTCCCGATGCCGGAACAGCGAGCCGAGGCCTCCCCGGCCGAGCAGCCGTCGGCCACGCCGTCCGCGGAACTCGGCAATGTCGACTGGCACGACGTCGAGGAACTCGCCGACGCCATCTGCCGCACCCTCTCGGCCGACGAGGCCTACCGCCTCGCCGACGCCCTGGCCAACCGTCTGCTGACGACCGACAGCTGACGCGACTTCCGGTGCCCGCCCCGTCGTTCGCACGGGGCGGGCACCGGATCGGCTTCCCTCGCCGGTGCCTGCGGGAGGGAAGCGTGGACTTCTTCGGCCGTCCGAACGGTGCCGCTCACAGTCCGGCTTCGTACGTCCCGGGCGGCACGGGCGTCCCGTCGTACGGGAGATAGCACCTCATGCGGTACGACAGCAGGTGCTGTACGAGGTCGCTCGCCAGGAACGGCTCTTCCCACTCCCACTGGGCACCGCCGCGGCAGGCGGTGCAAGAGGCGTCCCGGTGGCTGCGGCACACCGCGCGGCGGGCAACGTGCTGGGTGCGCATCTGGAGTCGCCCGGACAGCCAGATCTCCGTATGGGCTCTCGCCTTCTGCGGCTTGCAGCGCAGCAGAACGCAAACCTCTTCGACGCTGAGCACCCGCAGGGCAACGCCCAGGCGGGCGTGCTGGCTGACCTGTGAGGTCGCCAGGCCGGGCAGGAGTTGCTCGGTCAGGCTCGGCTCAAGCCGCTTGATGAGCTGGTAGCTGGCTCTCTTGCTGTCCTCCCCTGCGGGGAGATCGTGGATCAGCCAGATGAGCGGGCTGTGCACCACGCTGGCCGCCTTCCGGTTCGCCCGCAGGAGGCGCGCGGCGTCCTTGAAGTCCTGGCAGGACTTCTCATCCTCAAGGTGCTCCAGGAGGTTGCGACGTGCCTCGGCGTACTTTCCGAACGGCCGGTATCCGTAGTCGACGACCTTGATCCTCGTCTCGGGAGTCGTCACCAGCTTCGCTGCTATCCAGGCCCACTCCGTCAGCATGGGACCGACCATAGCCCACGGCGGTGCTTCCGGAGGAGGCCTCGTCGCGGACCCGGGTGGTGACGGAGAGCGGTTCCGGCCGCCAGAAAGTTCGTGTGGGGAAGGTGATTTGACGCTGCGTCGACTGATGCGTTCCGCCGCGGCGTGCGGTCAGGTCTGTTCGTTCCCGGTCCACGCGCGGAGCTTTTCCGGGTTGCGGACGGCCCAGATGCGGGTGACGTGGTCGCCGCTGGTCTCGAACGCGGCGACGGTCACCGTGACGCCGGTGTGCTGGGCGACCAGGCCGGGGCGGCCGGAGTTGTTAGAGCTGCCGGAGTCCGTGCGGCGCGGATGCGCCGACGGCCCGAGGACGCCAGTTGTCGGCAGGCCGCGGGCGTCCGGTCGACGATCTCGGAGACCTCGGCGCCGCACCTCACATCTCGCGGGCCTGCGTCGTCGGACTGCCGAGTACGTGCTCGCCGCGATCTTGGCGTGGCGGCCGGGCGGCGGGCCTCCCCGCCCCATCCTGTACGCGGCGGGCTTCCTCGCACTCGCCTCGGTCCAGGTTGGCGTTGCGTCAGGCGCTGCCGGGTGCCTCTGGTGCCGACCCGCTGCGACGCACCCCGTGACGCCCGCCGAGCCTCGGGGGCCCCGCGCCGTACCGTCAGCGACCCGTCTGCGGGCTCGGGCCGGGGCGCCGCAGTGTCGGTGGTGTCTGGTACGAAGGCCCTGTGACGGAGGACGAGATCATCAAGCGGCTCATCGAGCAGAATGCCGGAGAGCGGCCTTCGCCCGCGCCTCCGGAGGCCGTGTCCGGGCTCGAAGCAGTTGTGGGGCACCCGATGCCGTCTTTGCTCAGACGGATCTATCTCGAGGTCGTCGATGGCGGATTCGGCCGCTGGGGCGGTGCCCTGTCGCTCACCGAGTACCGTGACGAACCGCCCGTACTGGAGGCGTACCTCGGGTGGCGCGAGGGCTACGGCGCGGACTATCCGACACCGGTGGTACCGCTACTGCCCTGGGGCTGCGCTATCTGGTCGCTCGTCGACTTCAGCACTCCCGAGGGGCGGATGTGGGGCTGGGACCCGAACGGCGGGTGCTTGCGCCACTCCCTCTTTCCCGAACCGTTCACCCTGTCCGAGCGGCTCACCGGCTGGCTGGACGGCCGGGAGGACTTCCCGCAGCCGTCCAACCGGGCTGACTGCTCTGAGTGAGTGGTTCGGCATGGCGGTATGGCTATGACCTGACGCGAATGATTGCTCGGGACCAATGGGTCACCCGGAAATCCGCAGACTGGTGGCGGCTCGTCACGCACGGTTTCTTGGGGGATTCTTGACCGGGAAATCGAAGCGGGCGCTCGTCGAGTTGGACAATCCGGAAAAGTCATCAAATTTTCACATTTTGCACAATCGATGCTTGTGCATTGCGGAGGTGAGGATGACGATGGACCGAGGGGGACTTCGAAAGAAGGTTGATCATGTCATTCCTCGGACAGTTCCAGTCCTTCGGGCGGTTCCGTGACGACTGGGGCGGCGGTGGTCGCGGTGGCGACTACGGCGACTTCGGCGGCGACTTCGGTGGCGACCGTGGCGGCTACGGCGGCTACGACGACTTCGGCGGCGACTTCGGTGGCGACCGTGGCGGCTACGGCGGCTACGGAGGCGACCGCGGCGGCTACGGAGGCTACGGCGGAGGCCGGTGGTAAGGATCGCTTCCCTGTGAGAGCGGGCCGGGCACGTGTGCCCGGCTTTGCCGTGTCGGCCGGGAGTGACCCCGTGCGGGCCCGCGCCGGCCGTGCGTGTGGAGACCTTCCATTTCCGGAGCAGGGCCTCTTTGATCGGGAGTTCCTCTCAATCCGGAAGTGATCTGGGCTCGGGGACGAGCGAGAAGACCGTGAGATGACGAGGAAACACAGGCTTCGGTCGGCTCTGCGACGCTTGCTCACGGTCGCCGAGACCTCCGATGTGGTCGCCGCGGCACCGCCGGTCCCGCTCCAGGCGATCTTCCGGCGGTTCTGGCCCTACACCAAGGGCGGCCGCCGATGGCTGGTGGTGCTGCTGGCCCTGGTCGCGGTGGGCCCGGCGATCGAGGCGATGGAGATCTGGCTGTTCAAGATCGTCATCGACGACATGCTCATTCCGCACCGGCTGAACCTGTTCCTGCCGATCGCCCTCGCCTATGTAGGGCTGACCCTGCTCTCCGGAGTACTGGGCTTCGCCCGCCGGGTGATCTCCACCTGGGTCAGCGAACGCTTCCTGCTCATCCTGCGGTCGGACGTGTTCCGGCACATCCAGGGCCTGTCACTGGGCTTCTTCGAGCGCCGGCGGCTCGGCGACGTGCTGTCCCGGGTGACCGGCGACGTGGACGCGGTCGAGACCTTCCTGCTCTCCGGCATCGTCAACGCGCTCGGCCAGGTGGCGCGGCTCGGCATCTACGTCGGCCTGCTGCTGGTGCTGCGCTGGGAGCTGACCCTGGTCGCGTTGGTCGCCGCGCCGCTGTTCTTCCTCACCGCCCGCCGCTTCGCCAAGCTGATCCGGGCGGCCTCGCGCGAACGCCGCCAGCGCAGCGGCTCGATCAGCGCGGTCGCCGAGGAGACGCTCGGCAACATCGCGCTCGTCCAGGCGTACAACCGCCAGGGCTGGGAGCACGCCCGATTCCAGCGCGAGAGCGTCGGCCGGTACCACGCGGCGATGGCCTCGACCAGGATCGGAGCGCTCTACGGGCCGGCGGTCGACTTCGTCGAACTGCTCGGCGGCCTGGTGGTCATGGGCCTCGGGGCCTGGGAACTCGTGCACGGCCGGCTCACCTTCGGTGGCCTCATCGTCTTCCTCACCCTGCTGAGCAGGCTCTACGGCCCGATCCAGAGCATGTCCGGACTCGGCAACACCTTCTACGCGGCCTCCGCCGCCGCCGAGCGGATCATCGAACTGCTCGACCAGCGTCCACAGGTGACCGATCCCGTCACCCCCCGGCCGCTCGGTCGCGCCCGGGGCGGCATCGAGTTCGACGACGTCACCTTCCGTTACCCGGAGGTGGAGGCGCCCGCGCTGTCGGGGGTGTCCTTCGAGGTGGCACCGGGGGCGACGCTGGCCCTGGTCGGCGCCAGCGGTGCGGGCAAGTCCACCGTCGCCAAGCTGCTGCTGCGCTTCTACGACCCGGACGACGGCGCGGTACGGCTCGACGGCCTCGACCTGCGGGACCTCGCCCTCACCGACCTGCGCGAGAACGTCGCGGTGGTGCTCCAGGAGACCCTGGTCTTCCACGGCACCGTCCGGGAGAACATCGCCTACGGGCGCCCCGAGGCGAGTGAGGCCGAGATCCTGGCGGCGGCCCGGGCGGCGGACGCCCACGAGTTCATCACCCGGCTCCCGGACGGCTACGACACCCTGGTCGGCCAGCGCGGTCGCCTGCTCTCCGGCGGCCAGCGCCAGCGCCTCGCGATCGCCCGCGCGATGGTCCGGGACGCCCCCGTCCTCATCCTCGACGAGCCCACCACGGCCCTGGACGCGGAGTCGAGCCAACGGATCATGGGCCCGCTGCGCCTGCTCATGGCCGATCGCACGACGATCATCATTTCGCACAACCTGCTGACCGTTCGCGACGCCGACCAGATCGTCCTGCTCGACCAGGGCCGGATCGTCGCCCACGGCACCCACACCGAGCTCCTCCTCCGCAGCTCCGTCTACGCGGGCCTGCACCGGTTGCACCACCCGCCGGGCGAGTCCGTGGAGGCCGTCCCCTGAGTCGTCGCCCGGGCGTACCGATCTCGGCCACGGCGCTGCAGGGCTGTTGGTAGATTCCTGGGGTGAGTGAGCAACTGCCCGGCGGTGGGGTCGAACTGTCGGCCGACGAGATTGCGGCCCTCGACGACAGGTGGTCGTCGTGCTGGACGCCGGAGGAGGTCGCGCGGCGGTTGGCGGGGGTCGGCACGCCGTGGTGTGTGGCCGCGGGGTGGGCGCTGGACCTCTTCCGGGGCGGGCAGGCGCGTGCGCACGGGGACATCGAGATCGCGATTCCGGCCGCGAGCTTTCCCGAGGTCCGCAGCCGCTTCCCCGGGTACGTCTTCGACGCGGTGGGCAGCGGCCGGATCTGGGAGGATGCCGTACCGGGGGTGCTGGCCGCCACCCATCAGACCTGGCTGCGCGATCCGGCCACCGGTGACTACCTGCTCGATGTGTTCCGCGAGCCGCACGACCGGGACGTCTGGATCTGCCGGCGCGATGAGAGGATCCGCTTTCCCTACAGCGAGATCATCCGCCACACGGCAGATGGCATCCCGTACCTGGCGCCCGAGCTGGTCCTGCTGTTCAAGGCCAAGCACCTCCGCCGGAAGGACCAGGCGGACTTCGACACGACCGTCCCGCTGATGACCCCGGCGCAGCGCGAGACCCTGGCCGAGCTGCTCGCCTGCGTCCACCCCGGGCATCCCTGGCTCGCGGACCTGTAGCCCCCGCGCCGACGGCTCGCAACGGCGGGACGTGGCCCCTGCGGCGGGGCCGGCGCCGCGCGGTGGTCGGCGCGGGGGCTTTCCGGGGCGGGGAACGTCAGCGGACGACGTCGAAGACCTGCTTCTGCAGACCGTTGGGGTAGACCTCGTGCTCGACGAGCGTCAGCTTCTGGGTGTCCTTGTCGGTGGTGCTGAACAGGCGCTTGCCCGCGCCGAGCAGGAGCGGGAAGACGAGCAGGTGGTAGCGGTCGACCAGACCGGCGTCGGAGAGGGCCTGGTTCAGGGTCGCACTGCCGTGCACGATGATCGGGCCGCCCTCGGTCCGCTTCAGCGCGGCAACCTCGTCGAGTGAGCGCAGGATCGTGGTCTCGCCCCAGTTCGACACCAGGTCGTCCTCGGTGAGGGTGGTGGAGACGACGTACTTCGGCATCACCTTGTAGTCGGCGAAGTCCGCCATGTCGGGCCACACCGAGCTGAAGGCCTCGTAGCTGACCCGGCCCAGCAGCATCGCGGTGGCCTCCTGCTGCTCCCGCCCCTTGATCTCGAAGGCCTCGGGAAGGAACTCGATGTCCTTGAAGGTCCAGCCGGAGTTCCGGTAACCGGGCTCCCCGCCCGGGCCTTCCACAACGCCGTCGAGCGAGATGAAGGCGGTGCTGATCAGGGTGCGCATCTCTGGTTCCTCGGTGTCTCGGATCTGGATTCTTCCGGGTCTGCCGACCTGGTCGGCATCGGATGCCCTGCTGCCGGCCGCCGATGTGATCAAGGTAGCCGGGCCGGTCGAACCAGGCCACCAGCCGGGGCCGCGGTGCGTTGCCGTCAGCCCCTGGGGAACTCGCCGCCGTCCACGACGAGATTGCTCCCCGTCAGCCAGCCAACCAGCCAGCCAGCCAACCAGCCGGCCAACTCGCCCGGCCGGACAGGAGGAACAGCACCGCGTCGGCGATGTCGTCGGGTTGGCCGTCGCGCCCAAGCGGGGGAGTGGTGGTGTCCTGGCCCGGCCCCGCGTCCAGGCGCGCCCACTGCTCGCGCGTCGCTAGGCGCTATAGGGGCGTCCTATGGCGTGCCGGTTCCGTCGTACGCCGTCGCCAGCCGCTCACCCTGCGGCCCCGACGTGCTCAGCGGCCACCCGTGCGTGACTATTTGGCGTTACATCAGATGTGGTGTGTGGGTTGAGAGTTGGGGAAGTGAGGCGCCGAGGGCGCAACGGCGGCGCGTTCGTCAACTTTTACTTTCCCCCGCCCGCCCCCGCATAGTGACGGCCCGAACCCGAGAGGAGGCCCGTCGTGCCGTACAGCGATGACCGTGCCGAGTGCCAGGTGCAGGCGGAAAACGTGCAGGTGGGGGCTGTGTGCGCCGAGTACGACCGGCGTCTGGAGCAGGCGCGCGCCGAACTGGCCCGTACCCTCGCCGCGCCCGCCGACGGGGCCGGGGCCGTGTACGAGCGGGACGTGGAGGCCGCGCGGTGGGCCGGGGAGGTGCGCCGCCTGGAAGGCGCCGGCCACGGGCTGGTGTTCGGCCGCCTCGACACCGCCGACGGCACCACGTTGCGGATCGGGCGCCTGGGCCTGCACACCGAGGCGGACGAACTGCCGCTGCTGGTGGACTGGCGGGCCGAGGCCGCCAGGCCCTTCTACGAGGCCACGCCCGTCCACCCGATGGGCCTGCGACGCCGGCGCCACCTGCGTCTGGACGGCCGCACCGTCGCTGCCGTCAGCGACGAACTGCTGGACGGCTCCGACCCCACCCGCGAGGACGTGATCGGCGACGGCCCGCTGCTGGAGGCCCTGTCGGCCCGGCGCACCGGACGCATGGGCGCCGCGGTCGCCACCCTCCAGGCCGAGCAGGACGCGATCGTCCGCTCCCGCCACCGGGGGGTGACGGTGGTGCAGGGCGGCCCCGGCACCGGAAAGACGGTGGTGGCCCTGCACCGCGCCGCGTACGTGCTGTACGCCTTCCCGCGCGCCGCCGAACGCGGCGTCCTCGTGCTGGGCCCCAACGCCCGCTTCCTGGACTACATCTGTCAGGTGCTGCCCTCGCTCGGCGAGAACGACGTCGCCCTGGCGACCTGCGCCGACCTCGCCCCCGCCACCCCCGGCCCGGCGGCGCCCGAGGAACCGCAGACCGCCCGCCTCAAGGGTGACCCCGCCCTCGCCGACGCCCTGGCCGCCGTGGTCCGCGCCCACCAGGCCCCGGCGGCGGACGGCCTGGCCATACGGGTCGGCCAGGAGGAGGTGCACCTGCCGCAGTCCGACCTCGCCGTCGCCGCCCGCGCCGCCACCGCCGACGGCCTCGCCCACAACCGCGCCCGCGACCTGTTCAAGGACCTGCTGGCCGACGCCCTCACCCGCGCCCTCGAACGCGACACCGCCGACACCCTCGACCAGCTCGACGCCGAGGTCGCCCAGCTCACCGGCCTCAACCTCGACCGCGTCGCCGCCGCCGATCTGCGCCGGCTCGGTCTCGACGGCTCACGTGCCCACGAGGCCGTGGGTAGCGACGATGCCGCGGGTGCTGGCGGCACCGCGGGAACCGACGGCACCTTCGACGCCGAGGCCGTTCGCGCGGCCCTGCTGGACGACCCGCACCTCGACCGCGTCCTCGACACCCACTGGCCCGCCCTCACCCCGCACGACGCCGTCCGCGCCCTGCTCACCGACCCCGCCGCCCTCGCCGCCCACCTGCCCCACCTCTCCGACGACCAGCGCGCCCGCCTGCTGCGCGCCCCTGACGCCCCGTGGACCGACGCCGACCTTCCGCTGCTGGACGAGGCCGCCGCCCTGCTCGACGGCCCCCCGCAGCGCAGTTGGGGCCACGTCGTCGTCGACGAGGCCCAGGAACTCACCGCGATGCAGTGGCGCGCCGTGCTGCGCCGCTGCCCCACCCGCTCGATGACCGTCGTCGGCGACTTCGCCCAGGCCGGCCCCGCCGCCCAGGCCCGCGACTGGCACGAGGCCCTCCACCCGCACACCGGGAGCCGCTTCGACCTGCACACCCTGACCGTCAGCTACCGCACCACGCAGGAGATCCTCGCCACCACCACCGACCTGCTCGCCCGCATCGCCCCCGGCCAGGCCCGCGCCCGCGCCATCCGCCACGGCGAACCCCCGCGCACCCTCACCGCCCCGGCCCACGGCCTCGCCGCCGCCGTCCTGGCCGAACTGCGCGCCCAGACGGCCGCCCACCCCGGCGACCTCCTCGCCGTGGTCTGCGCAGACGCCCGCCTGCCGGAGCTGGAGGCCGCCGGCCTGCCCGGACACGTCCGCCTCGTCCCCGCCTCCGAGGCGCGCGGCCTGGAGTTCGACGCCGTCCTCGTCGTCGACCCCGACCAGATCACCGCCGCCCGCCCGGCCGGCGAACGCGACCTGTACGTCGCCCTCACCCGTGCCACCCGCCGCCTGTGCGTGATCAGGACCGCGGGGTAGGCCGGGCAGGGGAGGGGGAGGGTTCGGCCCGGTAGACGGTGAGGTGCCGGCCGGGGGCGCCGGGTACCCGGGCGGCACCGCCTACCCCGCTCCGGCGCATGCCTCCGCCTCCGCCAGGTACCGCGCCACCGGGCCCAGCGTCAGCATTCCACTGGCGGCGCCGGCATGTTCCGCACGGGCACCGCGCAGGGAAGCCCCGGCGCGTGCGGCGATTCCGGGCTCGCCGAGGCGTACGGCGGCGCGGGCGGTCAGGCACCACATGGCCTCCTGCATGTGGTCACGCGCCGGTTCGGGCACCGCGGCGAGGGCGGTACGGGCCTCCTCGACCCGGTCCTGGGCCAGCAGCACGAGGGGGCGCGCCCAAGCCCGGTACGGGCCCCAGTCGAGGTGCGGGTCGGTGGGTGCGGGCCGGTCGTGCAGCAGGCGCAGCCCGAGGAGCGCGAGCGCGAACAGGCCGCGGTGCAGCCCCGGCATTCCGGCCTGCTGGAGGGCGTTCTCGGCGGCCCGGTAGTGCGCTGCGGCCGTGGCGGCGGTCGGCCCGCCCGGTTCGGTGCTGCGGGCGGCCGTGGCCCGGGCCCGGAACCACCCGGTGAGGACGGGGACGAGGGGCGCCTCGGTGGTGGCGGCGAGCCGCTCGGCGGCCTCGGCGTGCGAGGCCGCGGCGTCGAGGTCCCCGAGGGCCGAGGCGGACTGGAGGCGGACGAGTCGGCCGAGTACGGCGAAGTTCGGCAGCTCGTGCCGGGCGGCCAGATCGAGGATCTCGGCGCCGATCCCGTCCCGTACCGCCGCGAGCCCGGGGCGGGTGAAGGACTGCAGGAACACCCCGTTGAGGGCGAAGACCAGCAGGGCGGGATCGGCCAGGCCCCGCGCCAGCGCCTCCGCCTGTTGTGCCGCCTGCCGCGCGCGCCCCAGCTCGGCCGCGGACAGGTCGGCGCTGCGGCTCTCGACGGCGACCGTGGCCAGGAGGCGGGCCGACAGGTCGGCGGGGCCGTCGGTGCTGCCGGTGCTGCCGGTGCCGCCGGTGCCGAGCGCGGTGAGCGTGCGCTCGGCAGCCGCGACGACCGCGCGGGACTGCTCGGGGTCGTCGGCCCGGCTCCAGATGGCGGGCACGTCGTAGGCGCCGATGATCCGGGCGGTCAGGGAGAGGTCTCCCGTGCGTTCCGCCGCCTGAATGGCGGCGAGGCGGTCGCGTCGCGAGTGGACGAGGGCGTCGCCACCCGCCAGTGCGAGGGTGCGGGCCAGATCCACGGTGGTGCGCGGGCCGAGTCGGACGCCGGGGCCGCTCCACCCGGTACGGGCGCCTTCGAGGGTCGCGGCCCCGTTGAGGATGTCCGTCTCCAGACGCCGGAGTTCGGCGCCAGGGTCGAGTCCGAGTTGATCGACAAGCATCGCGCGGGCGCGGCGGAGGGTGGCCAGCGCGTCGGCCTGGCGGCCCGCGCGGTACAGCGCGCGGGCCAGCAGCCCCCAGGCCGGCTCACGCCACGGGTGTTCGGCGACGTGGGCGCCCAGTTCGGCGACGAGACCGGCCCCTTCGCCGGAGTCGAGGAGGAGGCGGGCGCGCAGTTCCACCCCCTCCATCCGCAATTCCTCCAGCCGGGTCCGCTCGCGCCGTGCCCATGCGGCGCCGGTCACATCGGCGTACGCGGGTCCGCGCCAGTCCTTGAGTGCCGCGCTGAGGTCGGCCACCGTGTCGGGGTTGGTCACTGTGTCGGGGCCGGTAGCTGTGTCGGGGCTGGTCACTGTGCCGGGGCGGCGCCGGGCGCGGGCCAGGGTGTCCTGGAAGCGGTGGGCGTCCACGTCCTCACGCGACAGACGCAACGCGTAGCCGGGCCCTTCGGTGACGATGACGCGCGGCGCATCGTGGGGCGGCCGGTCGGGTTCGAGGGCGCGGCGCAGCGCGGCGACGAACGTACGCAGAGCGCCCACGGCGCGGGCCGGTGGATCGGTCCACAGGTCGTCGACGAGGGTGTCGGTGGTGACCATCCGCCCCTCGGCGGCGACGAGCCGGGCGAGCACCTCCCGATGGCGGGGGCCGCCCAGGTCGATCGGGCTGCCGTCGTCGCGGAAGGCTCGCACGGCACCGAGCACGTCGATTCGCATGCCCCCATCCTCCGTGCCGGGGGTCGGCTGCGCTTGACCGTACTGATCGGCTGCTGATCGGCGCGCAGTGACCGGTATGTGCTGGCGGCCGGTACTGATCCGTTGCTGATCGCCGTCGCCCAGGCTGGTCCGGTCAGCCCCCGACCGACAAGGATGGCCCTTCATGACGCTCACCATTCCCGGCTTCGACCCCGTCCGCCTGCCCGGTGCGAACGGGGTGGAGCTGGCTGCCGCCGTCGGCGGCAGCGGGAGCCCGGTCGTGCTGTTGCACGGTTTCCCCCAGACCCACCTGATGTGGCGCCACGTTGCCGAGCGGCTCGCCGACGAACACACGGTGATCTGCCCCGACCTGCGGGGCTACGGCGCCAGCGACAAGCCGGCGGCCACCGACCCCGAGGTGTACGCCAAGCGCACCATGGCCGCCGACGTCGTGAACTTGGCGGCCGCCCTCGGCCACGAGCGCTTCGCCCTCGTCGGCCACGACCGGGGCGCCCTGGTCGCCTTCCGGGCGGGGCTGGACCACCCTGAGACCGTCACGCACCTGGGCATCCTCGACGTCGTGCCGACCCTCGACATGTGGAACGTCCTGCACGGCGTCCCGGCGGCGGTCGGCTACCACCTCTTCCTGATGGCGCAGCCGCCGGGCCTGCCGGAGACGATGATCGCCAACAGCGCGGACGCGTTCTTCGGCTCGTTCCTCGACTCCTGGGCCAACGACGCGACCGCCGTTCCCGAGGATGTCCGTGCCGAATACCTGCGGGCGAGCGCGGCGGCGGTGAGGTCGATCGTCGCGGACTACCGGGCCTCGGCGGGCATCGACGTCACGCACGACCGAGCGGACCTGGACGCGGGGTCGCAGCTGGCCATGCCCGTGACGGTCGTCCAGCAGGACTGGGGCGCGCAACTGGGCTATGACGCGGCAGCGGTGTGGAAGGCGTGGGCGCCGGACCTCGACCACCGGCTGACCCGGGCGGGGCACTTCATGGCCGAGGAGGCTCCCGACGAGATCGCGGAGGCGATCCGGGAGCTGCTGGCCCGCTGAACCTCCCCTTCCCGGCTCGCCGACTGACTGACCGACCGACCGGGCCACGGTCGGTCGGTCGGCGAGCCTTGGGCTTCCTCGGCGGTCGGGAACCTCTTCCCGTGTCGGGTACCCGCCGGGGTCGGTGTCAGGTGTGGGTGCCGTCCGCCGGGGGCTCGTCGGCGAGCTCGGCGAGCTCGGCGGCGTAGCGAGTGGCGGCCTCCGCCAGCTTGCGGGTCTTCCGGTCCGGTTTGTCGCTGAGGTGGGCGGCGACGGCGCGGTGGGCGTCTTCGAGGTTGCCGTCAAGGTCGTCGCCGAGTAGTTCGCGGGTGATCACCAGGGAGTTGTCCGGGAGCACGTGCCGCTGGGACATCCGTTGCTGGACCTCGGCCATGCCCTCGCGCGCCAGCACCTCCCGCAGTTCCTCGATCAGCGGGGCCAGCCACTGGGCACGCAGTGTGTACTCGCCGTGGCCGGCGAAGGTCGCGTGGAGCCCGGCGAGCAGCTGCGCCGGGTACTCCTCCACGGGTTTGGCGAACTGCGGGTAGTCCTTGGCGAATTCGTCCCAGTCGACGTAGAGCCCGGAGATCTGCTCCGGGAGGACCGGCCAGCGCGACCAGCTCTCGTCGGACTGGGTGAAGACCTGCCGCAGCAGGTCGTAGGGCACCTCGTCGGTGCGCGAGAGCAGGATCGCGTCGTAGAGGTCCTTGCCCTGCGGGTGGTTGTCCGAGACCAGCCAGAGGATCTTCCACGCGAGGGAGAGTTGTGGCGTGGCGGCGAACAACCGGCCGGTGACGCCGGGGAGCTGGTAGGACTGCGGTGGGACGGGCAGGTGTTCGGTGAAGACGAAGTCCAACTGGACGGTCCCGCCCGGGACGCCGGGTGCCGACCACGGCAGGATGAGCCGGCGCCCGGGAATCCGGCTGTACGTCCAGATCTCGTCGCTGACCGCCTGGTCCGCGTGCAGCCGCACCGCGCCCGAGAGCCGTTCGGCGTCGGCGGCGAGCTCCTCGAACATGCGGTCCGTGCGCTCGTCCTCCAGCTGCCAGTCCGTCGGGCGGACCACGAAGTCCAAGTCCCCCGGCTCCCGCGCCTGCTCGCCGTACCAGGCCCGCAGCAGGACGCTCCCGCGCAGGACCAGGTGCTCGGACCACTGCGAGCCGGCGACGGCGGACAGTACGGTGTTCAGCGCCTCGCGCCGCGCGGCGAGCCACGGTCGGGCGAGCTGCGGGTCGGTGAAGGCGGGTTCACTGGGCCGCAGGGCCCGGGCGTACCCGGCGAGGGCGGGGTCGAAGACCGGCTGCTGGCTCACCGCCTCGTCGTCGATCGGCCGGACGCTCCTGGGCAGGCCCCGGTCCTCGCGGACGTCCTCCGCTGGTGGCTGTCGGGGGAGCAGGACGCCCTGCCACGGCCCGTATTGCAGTTCCTCCCACGCCACTGGCGACTGGGGCTGGTCCTCGGTCATCGCGGGTCTTCTCCCTCTCCGTACGGTCCGGCACTGTGCTCGTGCTCGTGCTTCTGCTCGTGCTCGCTGATCCATCCGTCGTCCAGGGCCTCGTCGCTGTCCACGGCGACGAACTCGCGCTCCACCGACACCACCTCGCGACCGTCGGCGGCAAGGCCCCGGAGCAGCGCCTCCAGCCGGTGGCCCGCGGTGCTCAGGCCGACCAGGCGGCACCGCTGGGTCACGAACCACTCGCGCCGACCGTCGTCGCGTATTCGGCGCGGGCTGTGCGACAGGTGCGCGCCGTGGCGGACGGCCAACTCGGCGAGGTCTGCAAGGCGGGCAGGGTCGGCGAGACGGGCAGGGTCGGCCGTGGGATGCGGGTCCGGGAGCAGCAGCTTGACGTGGTGTTCGAAGTACCGGCGCGCCCCGTGCAGCACGGCGTCCTCGTCCGAGACCGGAACGCCCTCCGCCCACGGCGTGGCCTCGATCTTCGTCCGCAGGACCGTGAACCCGGCCCGAACCAGCCGGCCCGTGGTGCGGGACGTCGCCGCAGCGACCTCGTCCAACGAGCCGTTGGCGCGCAGGGTGAGCATCGGCTGCGAGGGCGCCGCACCGCGCGCCAGCAGGATGTGGGTGAACTTCAGGCCATGACCGCCGGCCCACCCGGCCAGCGCCTCGGCGGCGCCGGGCTCCACGGTCAGGTGCACCTCGAAGTCACCCCGGAGATCGGGAGGACCGGACCGGTCGTCACGGTGTTGGTCAGGACGGATGGCGAGCATGGGAGCATCCTGCCAAGCCCCTATGACAACGCCTCGCGCGCCCGGGTGCGCAGCGAGCTGATCCCCTCCGCGCGAGTCCGTGACCTTCTGTTCTTGTTGCCAAAGCTCCGCTGGCCAGCCGGACCGGCCTGCGGTGGTTGATGCTGGTCAGCGGCGTTCTTGGCCCTCATGCGCCGTGGATGTGCCCTCGTCGTTTCCGCATCGGTCTCCAGCGCCGTCCGCTGAGGGCGGGGTTGCTGTGTCGGTGGGTCAGTTGGTGGCGGGCGAGTTGGTGGTGCTGCGGTCGTCGAGGACGATGTGCGGCTGGTGCAGGCGGTCGCTGCCGGCCTGCTCGTCGGCGGGCCGGGTGCTGTTGATGACGGCGGCGATGCGCTCGTAGCTGGTGACGGCGAGGGCCCACGTTCCGATGCTGGTGCCGATGCCGCCGCCGACTCCGCTGTAGGCGGTTTCCCGGAGCGCGTTGAGGAGGGCGATGGTGCTGGGGCCGGACAGGATCGTGTCCTCGTTGCCGTCGTTGACCGGCTTCGAGAAGTGGTCGGCGCCCTGGGCCTGGGCGGCCAGGAAGTCCCAGGTCTCGGGGTGGCAGGAGATCGCGACGGTCTTCACGGCTGCGGCCTTGAGAAGGGTGTTGACGTGGTTCTCCCAGAGGAAGGGCTCCGGGATGAGACCGGACACGTCGTCGGCGCGGCCGCTCGGGAGGTCGTCGGTCACGGCCTGGTCCGGCGCGACTGCTTCCGTGTTCTCCAGATCGACCTTCGTGTCCTGCTCCGTGGGGCCGGAGGGACGGTACAGGTCTGCGAGTTGGGCGGCCACCTCGGCGGCGATCTGGCTGAGCTGGTCCTTGGTGAGGACGTGCGGGGCGGTCGGCGCGTCGTCGGCAGGGGTGGTCTCGGACACGGTTGTCTCCTCGCTGTCAGATTCCGTGGCCGCGCCGGTCACGGAGGGGGAGGCCGGCTCTGTGGCCTGCTGTGCGGCCTGCTCGGATGCCGGGGGCTCGGCTTCGGGGAGCTCGTTGGCACCAGGGGAGTTGCTGCTGCTGGCATCGCCGCCGGGCGGGTGAGCGGCTTCCGTCGGCTGGCCCGCGGCCTCGGGGGAGTCGATGGCGGGCAGGGGCGCCTCGGCGGGGCCGCCGTCCAGGGGGACGCGGCCACTGTTCTGCCGAGCGCTGAGTTCGTTGCGCAGGTTGCCCAACTGGAGGTGGAGGCTGCGGTTGGCCTCCTGATGTTCTCTGGCGATCGCCTCGAAGAACTCGTCGCGGTGTTCGCTCAGGCCGGCCGCCAGTGTCGCGGTGAGTTCGGCTCGCAGGCTGTCGGTGTGGTTGCGGATCTCCTCCAGGCCGGCCTGAAGGGCCGTCCCGACTTCTGCGCGTAGCAGTTCGACCTGGTGGGCGGTGCCCCTCGCCATGTCCCCTCCTGATCTCGCGCACCCGTAGGGGTGGCGGCGGGTACAGCGTGGCGGCAAGGGCCCGTGCGTGATGAGCGGATCAGTGGGACTGTCGAGAACGCGTCGATCACCGTCTGAAATCGGATCATCACGCAGATGTGTCACATTGTCGGTTGATAGACCGAATGGAGCGTCATGCTGGTGTTCATCACGGTGCGGACTCCTTGTCGGAGTTCCGGAGGATGTCGGTGGTCCAGGCCGGCCTGATCGCATGCCAGCTGTACCGGTAGCCGTTGGTGCCGTGGTGGGGCGTGGTGAGGATGTGGTGGAACTCGCACCATGCGGCGAACTCCCGCCAGGAGCAACCGGGAAGACCGCGTTGCTCGGGATGGCGGTTGTAGGCGGCTACGGTCCGCCGGATGGTGTCCTCGGGTAGGGGGCCGGCGGTCATGGCGATGGTGACGATGATCTTGGCGAGGTCGTAGCCGAAGGGGGCGAGGGTGAGGGAGTCGAAGTCGATGACGGCGACCGTGGTGTCGGTGATGAGGAAGTTGCGCGGGTTGGCGTCCTTGTAGAAGGCGGCGGGCATGGTGGCGGCCTGCTCCAGCCAGCCGTCGATCGCGCCGGGGGTCAGGAGCGGGGCCGGTACGGTGCCGGTGGCCAGAAGCCGGTGGAGGCGCTCGCGGCGGCTGTCGGCGAAGTCGGCGATCGTGACCTCGGCGGTCGCGACGTCGGCGGTCGCGACGTCGCCGCTGGTGTGGTCGGCGCTGGTGTGGGGTGTGTTCAGGTGGGCGGCGTGCAGGTCGTGGGTGTGGGCGGTGGTGTGCTGGTGGCCGAGGAGGTCGGCCAGGGTCAGCAGGTCGTCGGGGGTGCCGTGGTGACCGTCGAGGTGCTCGAAGTCGATCGCGGTGGGGTGGATGTGGACGACTTGGGGGATGCGTACGTCGGGGTTGGCGCGGGCGATCCAGCGGTGGTGGGCCAGGGAGCGCTGCTGGGTGTGGGGGTCCGTGAACGTCTTGGTGAAGATCCGCATCATCGTGTGTGCTCCTCCTCAAACGTGGCCACACCGGCCCCGCAGGCCCGCGCTGCTACAAGGACGGTACCGGCGCACGGTGGACGTTCACAGGTGGCGTCGGCACGGTATGAACAACTGCGAGTCGCTCTTTGAAGTGCCATGGGGCTGGCGCTGGATCTCGGCATCGCGAGCCTGAACTCGCTGCTGGGGAAGGGCTATCCGACAGTGGCCAGTCTCCCCAGGTTCATGCCGGCGGTCTTCGCGGCCCGCAGGGCCGTCCTGGCGCAGGCCACACCGCGGCGGGTGGCCGCCTCGCCCCCACCGACGGCGAGCGTTCGTGCACCGAGGCCTGCGCATGTGCGGCAGATGCCGGGGTGGGGGACTGGGTCGTGGCATTTGGTGCACTCGGTGTGGCGGGTTGCTGTGGGTCGTTCGGCGGGTTGGTCGGGTGGCATCTTGTGCTGTAGGCGGTAGCGGAGCACGGCGGTTGCCGAGTGCATCGGGGTGGGCAGGCCCGGCAGCAGGGCTTGGGTGAGGTCGGTGGGTGTGCTGCCGCGTTCGAGCCATTGGGCGACCAGGGGTGCGAGTTCGTGTGCTTCGGCCTCGCCCAGGTGCAGGCGCGGTTCGGGGCGGATGACCCGGAACAGGGTGGCGACCGCCTCGCGGAGCTGTTCGTCCGGCGCGTCCTTTTCGGAGTCCCCCTCCCGCCTTTCCGTCCCCGGGGTGGTGACGGGCTCTCGGGACTGCCGGGAGGGGTGGGTGGGTTCTTTCGCCGGGTTCTTTACCAGGGCGTCAGCGCCGCCGGTGGTCGCTTCACCGGGCGCCGGGCGGGTGGTACCCGGCGGCATCAGCTGTGGGGTGTCGTAGACGTGGGTCTCGGTGATGATCGTGCCGTCGGGCATGCGGATCTTCTCGACCCGGTAGAAGCCCGCCTCGGTCAGTTCCTTGAGCGCCTTGCGGATGGCGCTGCGCCCCTGGGGGCTGGTGTCGGCCATGTGCCGGCCGTCCTCGCGCCAGCCGTCCGGGCGGGAGAGGAGGTCGGCGAGCAGACCGCGAGCGGTGTAGGACAGCCGCCGGTACTGGAGCATGGTGTTGGGCAGCACGGTGAAATCGCGCACGTGGGCGCTACGATGGACACGCATCGGGAGGTCTGTCTCCTGTTGCCGGACCCCGGAGCGTTGGCGCGCTGCCGGGGTCACCTATGTGTGGTTAGGGCACGGAACGTAGCACGCACACCGATCGAAGGTCGACACGGTCGGCGAGCGCTCACGTTCACACATCAGTCGGTCAAGAACGGCCTCTCCTTGATCGCTGATTGGCAGTCAGATTCCCCGAGGCTGCCGACAGAAAGGCGCTGGCCTGCACCGTGTGGTGCAGGCCAGCGCTCACATGCACAACCCCGGCCCGAACCGCATGAACCAACAGGTCAGAGCACACACCGATCTGCCCTCCGGCCTTCTGCAACAAGCTTCAGGGCCGGTGCGGGCCCGGGGGTTCAGGGGGGTTTGCCGGTTCCCTCGGCCCACAGGGCCAGGGCCCGGCGGTCGATGGCGTGGATGCCGACGTTCGCGCAGAACGCGGCGGCGGCCTTGGTGAACGAGCTGGTCGTCACCACGGCCGCCAGGTCGCAGCGGTGGACGTCGCGGTAGGTGCCGTTGACCTTCTGGACGTCCTGGGAGCCGACGGAGGTCCGTGGCCCGTACCGTTTGGCCTGGATGAGGAGCCGCTGTCCGGACGGGGTGGTGGCCAGGACGTCCGCCGCGAGGTCGCCGGCCCCGCCGACCACCGTCACCTTCGTGCACCCGTCCCGCCTGCACAGGTCCGCCAGCGCGTGTTCGAACGCCTTCGGACTCATGGTCAGGAACGGGCCGATGTGCCGCAGCTGCGCCGTGCGCGCAGCCAGCTCCCGCCGCCGGGCCAGTTGCCGCAGGCGCAGCACGACGGCGCACACCACCAGGCCGACGGCCAGCAGCGCGGCGACCAGGAGCAGGTGGTGGGCCAGCCACGTCAGCACGAACGACACCACGGCGACCGCGACCAGCGCCGCGATGCCCAGCGTCAGCGCGTTGTCCCGGGCCTGTTGTGCGCGGCGGGCGGCAGTGGACCGGCGTCGTCGTACGGGCCTACGGGCCACGGCGTTCCCCCCTCGGACCATGGTGTGGACGCGAGCGTAGAAGCAGCCGCCGCCCGGCCGCCGACGGTCCCGGCGAATTCGGACGGCTGCGGGCCCGAGTTGTCCGGATCTCGGTGGCTGGTGGCTGGTGGCTGGCGGTCGGTGGCCGGCGGCCGAACGCCCGGTGTCGGGGTGCGCCCGGCGTGTAGGGCTGCCCCGGGCTACCGATGGGCTCTCACGCGCTGGGCTGGATGCCGAGGTCGGTGAGCAGGCCGCGGATCCGGGTCTCGATCTGGTCGCGGATCGGGCGTACCGCGTCGATGCCCTGGCCGGCCGGGTCGTCCAGCTTCCAGTCGAGGTAGCGCTTGCCGGGGAAGTACGGGCAGGCGTCGCCGCAGCCCATGGTGATCACCACGTCGGAGGCCTGCACGGCCTCGGCGGTGAGGACCTTCGGAACCTCGGCGGAGAGGTCGATGCCGACCTCGGCCATGGCCTCGACCACGGCGGGGTTCACGGTGTCGGCGGGGGCGGAGCCGGCGGAGCGGACCTCGACCCGGCTGCCTCCGAGGTGGGTGAGGAAGGCGGCGGCCATCTGGGAGCGTCCGGCGTTGTGGACGCAGACGAAGAGCACGGACGGCTTGGGCTCAGGCACGGACGGAACCTCCGGGAGCGGCGGGTTGGGGGAACAGGCGGCGGGCGGCGAGGGCGACGTGGACGAGGCCGATGAGGACGGGCACCTCGATGAGGGGGCCGACGACTCCGGCGAGGGCCTGGCCGCTGGTGGCGCCGAAGGTGGCGATGGCGACGGCGATGGCCAGTTCGAAGTTGTTGCCCGCGGCGGTGAACGCGAGTGTGGTGGCCCGCGGGTGGTCCAGGCCCACCGCGCGGCCGAGGAACAGGGAGCCGGTCCACATGAGCGCGAAGTAGACCAGCAGGGGCAGCGCGATCCGGGCGACGTCCCACGGCCGGGAGGTGACGGCCTCGCCCTGGAGGGCGAACAGGATGACGATCGTGAACAGCAGTCCGTACAGGGCGAAGGGGCCGATGCGCGGGAGGAGCGTGCCCTCGTACCAGGTACGGCCCTTGGCCTTCTCGCCCAGGCGGCGGGTGAGGTAGCCGGCGGCGAGCGGGATGCCGAGGAAGATCAGCACGCTGCGGGCGATCTCCCACACCGACACGTTGAGGGCGGTCTGTTCCAGGCCGAGCCAGCCGGGCAGGACGGACAGGTAGAACCAGCCCAGCGCGCCGAAGGTGACGACCTGGAAGACGGAGTTGAGGGCGACGAGGACGGCGGCGGCCTCCCGGTCGCCGCAGGCCAGGTCGTTCCAGATGATCACCATGGCGATGCAGCGGGCGAGGCCGACGATGATCAGCCCGGTGCGGTACTCCGGCAGGTCGGGCAGGAGGAGCCAGGCGAGGGCGAACATCAGCGCCGGGCCGACGATCCAGTTCAGCAGCAGGGAGGGGACGAGGAGGCGGCGGTCGCGGGTGACGGTGTCGAGACGGTCGTAGCGGACCTTGGCGAGCACCGGGTACATCATCACCAGCAGGCCGAGCGCGATCGGCAGCGAGACGCCGGAGACGGTCACCTTCGCCAGTGCGCCCCCGAGGCCGGGCACCAGGCGGCCCAGTCCGATGCCGAGGCCCATCGCGGCCAGGATCCACAGCGCGAGGTAGCGGTCCGTGAACGACAGCCGGGCCGCGACTGGAGCGTTCGGTCTGGTCGGTGCGGCTGGTGTGGCTGGTGCGGCTGGTGTGCTCGGTGCGTTCGGCGCGTTTTCGGTGCTCACGAGGCGGACCCGGCGGGTGCGGGCAGGGGCTCGGCCGCCGGGCGGGTCAGGATGCCGGCGAGGCGGTCGGTCATCTCGGGGACCAGCCGGTAGTACACCCAGGTGCCCCGGCGCTCGCAGTCGATCAGCCCGGCCTGCCGCAACAGCTTCAGGTGGTGGGAGATCGTCGGCTGGGACAGGTCGAAGGCCGGGGTCAGGTCACACACGCACACCTCGCCCCCGGCCCGGGAGGCGATCATCGACAGCAGCCGCAGCCGCACCGGATCGCCCAGCGCCTTGAACACCCGTGCCAGTTCCACGGCCTGGTCCTCGTCCAGTGGGGCGGTCAGCAGCCCGGGGCAGCATCCGTCCGCGTCGTCGTCCTGGCCGAGCACTCGAAGTTCCTGATTCGACATACGTCTATGTTGACGAACTTCGATCCAGGGCGCAAGGTTGCATCGGCAGATATCAATCCAGCCTGTGAGGACACCCGCATCGACCATCTCGGCGTCGAAGTCGCCACCACCGACCAGGTCACTGCGGCCACCGCCCGCCTCACGGACGCCGGCCTCGCCACCAACCAGCAGCACTCCCGTCACCACGGCCTCGGGGATTGCCGCAGCAGAGCCGACCGGACGGCCGGACCGTTCAGCGGGGCGGGTGGCCGATCGGGTGGCCGGTGGGGCGGGGGAAGCCGTGGCGGTGGGCGGCGGCGGTGACGGTCAGGGCGGCGGCGAGCAGGGCCAGGGCGGACCAGGGCAACGTGCTCGGGCCGCCGTGGTCGAGGAGGATGCCGCCGGTGAGCGCGGCGCCGGCGATGCCGAGGTTCCAGCAGGTGACGAGCAGGGACTGGGCGATGTCCCCGGCCGGGCCGGCCGCGTCGGCCACCGCCGTCTGCAGGAGGGTGGCGGCGCCACCGAAGGCGAGACCCCAGACCGCGGCGCTGCCGTAGACGGGCCAGGAGGTGCCGGTGAGCAGGGCGGCGGCGACGGACAGGGCCGCGGCGGAGAGCAGGGCGCAGGCGGCGATCGTCAGGGTGCGCAGGTGGCGGTCGATCAGCGCCCCGGTACCGAGGATGCTCAGCAGGGAGGACAGTCCGAGGACGAGCAGGACGGTGTCGGTCCGGCCGCCGAGCCCCAGGGGTGCGAGCAGCGCCGCGACGTACGTGTAGAGCAGGTTGTGGGCGAGGACGAAGGCCGCCGTGACGGTGAGGACGGCCGCCACCCCCGGGATCCGCAGCACCCGCCGGACGGGGGTGCGGGCGTGGCCGGGCCGCCCCGGGACGGCCGGGAGCGCGACGAGCATCCAGGCGGTGAGTGCCACGGCGACGGCGCTCATCAGTCCGAAGGTGGTGCGCCAGCCCACCAGCGCCGCGACCAGGGTGCCGGCGGGCACGCCCACCGACAGGGCGACCGTCGAGCCGCCCATGGCGACGGCCATCGCCCTCCCGCGCTGCTCCGGCGCGACGATGCTGCGGGCGTACCCGGCCAGCAGGGCCCAGAGCAGGCCTGCGACCAGGCCCGCGGCGAAGCGCGCCGCCATGGTGAGGGGATAGTTCGTCGAGACCGCGGTGACGGCGTTGGCCGCGGCGAAGCCGCCGACGGACAGCAGCAGCAGGCGCTTGCGCGGCCAGCCGGCGGTAGCGGCGGTCAGCGGTATGGCAGCCGCGATGGAGCCGGCCGCGTAGAGCGTGACGGACTGTCCGGCGCCGGACTGGCTGACGCCGAGGTCCGCACTCATCGCGGGCAGCACGCCGGCGGGCAGGGCCTCGGTCATGATGGTGACGAATCCGGCGGTGCTCAGGGCCAGCAGGCTGGGCCAGGGAAGCCGGATGGCGGGCCGGTTCGGGGGCTGGGGAAGCCGGGTGGCGGGCGGGTTCGAGGGGCTGGGGGAGTGAAGTTCGGGCATGGGCCCGATCGTCTATCCTTGACATCCATGTCAAGGTCCAGCCCGGAACGGCACCGGTCGGGCGTGAGGGTGGTCACATGCGTATCGGCGAACTCGCCCGGCTGACGGACACTCCTCCGCGCCTGCTGCGCTACTACGAGCAGCAGGGTCTGATCACCGCGCACCGCGAGGCGAACGGCTACCGCGCCTACGACGACTACCTCGTCGACCGGGTCCTGCAAATCCGCGGACTCCTGGACGCCGGACTGCCCACGCGGATCATCAGGCAGATCCTGCCCTGCCTGGACAGCCCGCGGACGATCCACTTCGCCGACGCCACACCGGAGATGATCGGCACCCTGGAGTCCGAGACGGAGCGGATGACCCGTCGGATCCAGTGCCTGACCCGTAACCGCGATGCCATCCGGGAGTACCTCACCGAGGTCAAGAGCCGGGCCTGAGGCGTGAGCCCGAGGTGTGCGTCTGAGGTGTGTGCCCGAGGTGTGAGCCGACGTCGGGATGCCTGTCGGCTTGACCTTGCCATTGGTGTGATGGTTGGACCCTTCCGTCATGACCGACTCCGCCATCCGGCACCTCGAATTCGGCGACGGCACACCGCTCGTCATGATCCACGGCTACACCGTCGACCACCGGGTCCTGCTCCCCGTCGAACCCGCCTTCGCCGACCGCCCCGGGTGGCGGCGGCTCTACCTCGACCTCCCCGGCCACGGCACCAGCCCCCGGCTGCCGGGGACGACGTCGGCGGCCGCCCTGGCCGACTCCGTCTTCGACTGGATCCACGCCGAACTGGGTGAGCAGCCCTTCGCCGTGCTCGGGCAGTCGTTCGGCGGACAACTGGCCCGGGCGGTGACGGCGAGGTTCGGGGCGCAGGTCCTGGGATCGGCGCTGCTCGTACCGGTCGTGCACTGGGGCCCCGACCGGACCCTGCCCGGCGTGACCGTGGCCGAGCGCGACGACGAGCTCCTCGACCGGCTCCCGCCCGCCGACCGCGAACTCTTCGGCCTCGTCATGGCCCGTCACACCACGCGCAACTGGAAGCTCTTCGAACAGTACGTCCGGCCGGGATGGCGCGCGCACGACCAGGCGGCCGCCGCCGAACTCGAAGCCGACTTCCTGCTGCCGCACTGGCCCGAACACCGCGCGCCGGAGCACCAGGGCCGGCACCTGCTGGTCACCACCCGGCAGGACGCCCTGGTGGGCTGGCGCGACCAACTCGCCCTGCTCGACCACTACCCCCGGATGGCGGCGACGGTGCTCGACGGCGTCGGCCACAACCCGCAGGTCGAGTGCGCCGAGACCGTCCAGGGCCTCATCGGCGCCTGGCTCGACGAACTGCCCCGACCCGCCCGCCAGTGAACGGGGCGGCGCTGTGGTCGCACCGGACCGTCCGCCCGAACGCTGACCTCGTCGCCAGCTCGGCCACCACGGTCACCCCTGCGAGTGGGGGCTGGCCGCTCTACGACAACCCCACGGCGGTCGAGGACATCGACGGACCATGGGGTCATCGTGAATCCGGCCCTGCCACCGATGAGTTGGACGGTCGGAGGAGAATGAGTCGCATGACGTGCTTCCTCGCGAAACTCCGTGCTGTACTCACCATGGAGAAGGCCGAAGCCGTGCAGCGCTGAGCGGCCGGCCGGGACGCGCGGTGCCCCATCTTTCCTGCCGGGGAGGGAGGCGTACCGTCGTGCTTCCGCCAGCGTTTCCCGATTGACCAACCCGCTTGGTTCGCCAGGGCCGGCTGTTTCGGAGTGGATCAGATGAGGGTTCTTCGCCGGGTATTCGCCGTGGCCGCCGCCGTGCTGGTGCTGGCTGTGACGGACTTCGTCGTCACTGCCGTCCATGACCGATCCGCGGCCGGGGACCGTCGCGTCCGGGCGCAGGCCGAGGCCGGGGCGGATGCCCATCGGTACGCGGCCGGGCTGGTACCGGCCTTCACCGCCGGTCCGCAGACGGCCATGTCGCTGGAGGCGCTCGCGGCGCGCACCGCGGTGCACGTCGTCACGCTGGCCGGGGACGGGGGCTCCGTCGTGGTGGGCGTGATGGCTGACGTGGTGTACCCGACGGGGTGGGGGGCCTCCGAAGTCGGGAGCGCCTGCCTGCGAGTCGTCCTCGCCCGGGCCGGCGAATCGATCTCCGAACAGGCATCCGACATTCCGTGCTCGGAGCTTCCCCCCGGCGGGTCCCTCACCGAGGCCTTCATCGTGCGCTGACCGAGGCCTGCTGGCCCCGTCCGGGCAGGCCGGGCCCGGGTGTCGGCAGGGTGGGGCGGCATCGAGGCGCGGTATCGAGGCTGTCTGGTGTCCTGTCGCACCGGACCTCGAGCAGTCTCATCTCACCGTGAGCGCTCATCGGGGTGGCCGCGAACGCGAGAAGGCCCGACCGGTGCGGCGCTTTCCAGGGGCCCCACTGCTCGTGAAGTTCCGGCTGGTAGGACATGTTGTCCCCCGGCCGGAACTTCACGCGTACAGGGCCTCCAAAGCGACCAGTCCCTCGCCCGGCCACCTCCGCAGCGCCGGAATCGGCGCCCGCTCCGCCAGCGCGTACATCGTGCCGGTGGACTGGGCGGGAGACCGGACGGACCGGCCCTGCCGCGTTGATCAGTTGCAGGTCATGTTGACGGGTGCGTGGTCCGGGTCGTTCCGGTGGCACAGGTGCTGCGGGGCCTTCAGGTCCGTGATGGAACCCTGCCACACGGCGCCCTGCCACAGGGCCTGCGGGGAACCGGAGTTCTCCAGCAGGCGCGGGTAGCGCAGGACCTCCCAGGACGGGTACTTGTCCTTGTTCGTGTCGACGTCGAAGCCGGTGAAGTTCTTGTTCTTGTCGTCGTAGCGATGCGGGTAGATGTGGAACGTCGCGTTGATCCGGCCGAGGTCCGCGTACTGCGAGCCAGGGACGTCCACGAACGAGTTGACCGCTGACACGTCCACCCGGATGCCGCCGTCACCGTAGGGCTCCGCCCAGTACTCGTTCTGCGGGGTCCGGTCGTCCTGGACCACCTTGGCGTGCTCGGTACGCACCAGAGGCTTGGCATTACGGCACGTCAGATCCCCGACACAGGACTGGTCGACGTAGATCCCGACCTGGCCCGTGGCGGTGTCCCAGGCGATGGCCACCTTGGAGCTGGCTTCGGGTTCGGTGCTCCACAGGCGGTGGTTGCCCAGGGCGTGGTTGATCGGGCTGCCGTCGTCGCCGATGTAGCCGCGCACCACGACGATGCCCCGGTCGGGGCCCTTGGGCAGCAGCGTGGCGCTCTCCTTCAGGTCGCCCGGGGCCGGGCTGCCCTGGAAGAACTGGGCGTTCGCGCGGGGGATCAGCGGGTTCGCGGTCTCGTTCGGCGACCACCGGATGGGGCCGTGCTCGAACATCTGGGTGACGCCCTCCTGCTGGAGTTCGTCGGTGACGGGGTAGCCGTACACCCCGCCTTCCCAGCCCGCCTGTCCCCAGCGCTGGCCGATGAGGCCCCAGACGGGGTGGACGCCGTTGGAACGTGTGGGATGCCAGTAGAGCGAGCCACCCTGGAACACCTGGCGCTTCCCAGCACCGTCAGGGAGGGACAGTTCGTCGCTGGTGGGGTAGCCGAGGGAGCCCTTCTCCCAGCCCATGGCGGCCCACTTGTCGCGGATGAGGCCCCAGATGGCGTGGGCGTCGGTGGAGGGGCTCCAGTAGATCGAGCCGCCGTCGAAGACACTGAACCGGCCCACCCCGTCGGGAGCGGTCTGCTCGTTGTCCTTGGGGCAGCCGAGCGTGGTCCGGTACTCCCGGTACTTCTCCAGGATGCGGCCCTGGACCGTCTTGCCACAGATCTGTTCCGGGTCCTGCCCGGCGGCGGAGGCCGTCGCCGGGAGGAGGGTGGAGCCGGCGAGAAGGACGGTGAGCAGGAGCGAGATCTTCGCTCCCCGTCGGCGGGTTCGTCCGCGGGGCGTTGAGTGTTCGCTGATGATGTCCACCGAATGATTCTCGCGTACATGTCAACAGGTGGACAGTGTCCGAGGAGCCAAGGAATGGGCAGGTCTGCGACAGAAGCACACGGGTAGGCCCAGTCGAGAGGTTCGCCGCGAAGGGACACCGGTCACTACTGTTCTCGGTGCTCGAATGTCATGTGAATTGGTCGATCAGATATTCGATGGAGGATCGTGTGGCGAGGGGACGGCGCGTCCTGTTCGGCGTGCTGGGTGGGGTTCTCGGTGTTCTCGGCGTGGGCGTGGTCGTGTGGCTGACGTTCCGGCCTTCCTGGCCTGACGTGCCCGACCCGGTCGGACGGTGGAGCGGCGGTACGGCGGTGCTCGAGTTCCTCCCGGACGGACGGATCGGGTCCGCGACGGTGCCGGCCTACGTGTGCGACAGCGCGGCGGCCGATCCGGCACAGCCGACGGAACTGGAGGGGAGTTGGAAGAAGTCCTACCTCGACGACGCCGGTCGGGGGGTGTATGTGACGGCGACCCGTAAGGACGGGGGAGGCAACTGCAGGATCTGGCTGACGGCCATGACCAACGAGAAGGACCTGTGGCTGCTGGCGAGCAAGGGGTTCGTCATGGAGAAGGGCTGAGGTGCCGCGGTGACTTCGAGTACGACGGCGTGGAGTGAGGGGGAGCTGTGGCTGGTCGATGGAAGTACCTGAAGTCCCGGGAGGGCGCTGTCCTGTTGGTGGGTGTCCTGCTGATCGCGGGGCTGACGGGGTATCTGAAGGCCCGGTCGGGCGGGCCGGATCCGAAGGACTACGTGGGGCGTTGGGCGTCGCGGGACGAGGTGATCGAACTGCGGGAGGGGGGCCGGCTCGGTGAGGTGCGGCTCGACGGGTACTTCTGCGCGAAGGATCCCGTCGGACAGGGGGCGGCATTGGGGGAGTACCAGGGGAGTTGGCGGGCGGGGAGTGTGGACGACGCGGGGTCGGGGGTCTTCGTGGTGCTGCGGGACTACTACTCCGGGGGTGACTGCGAGATCTATCTGCAGGAGGAACGGAAGGGCGCGGTGGCCAGCCTGGGCGGTCAGCCGCGGGGGAGCGCGCAGCGGGTCTTCTCCAGGGGGTTGGGGCGTCGGAGAACGATTGCACCCATGACCGGGTGGTCGTCCACGACGGCCCGGCCGGTTGGGGGCATCGACGAACCGGCGGCGATGTCACGGTAGAACCCCGGACCCTGACAGTGCCCGGGCGGAGAGAAACAGCGGCACACCGCACCGCTCAGTGTGATCATCGTAGTCATGACCGGACCGAAGACCACAGCACGGCAACTGGAGCGAACCGTCGCCTCACTGCGCGGCCTGCTCATCGACCAGGTCGACTACGTCGTGCCGACCGGTGGGCCCGACGGGCTTGAGCCCGCGGAATGGGACCTGCGCCAGGGGCACGAGCCGACCTTCGGCTGCCAGTTCACCACGCACCTCGGCGTGGTGTTCACTCTGATCTGGAACGACAGCTTCGACGGCTATGGCATCGAAGTATTCGACCAGCCGATCGAGACGTTCCCGACCAGGCCCGGCAATTCCGGCTTCCCCGCGCTTATATCGGTCACCGACCACCCGCGCTGGTCCGGCCTGCTCCACCGCGAGATACTCCACACCGAGCTGGCCTGGGTCGAATGGGGTTCCGGAGGCGCCACCCCCGTCTGGATCCGGCTCGACTTCGCGCCCGTCCGCCATGACCAGGGCGATCCCCACCGGTCGGACTCGGTCTGGCTCGTTGCAGGACGTTGGGCGCAAGGGCGATTCACCATCCCCGCCGACGATCTGACCGTCATGTTCGACGAATCCGAGGCAGTACGGGCCAATCTCGTACGCCCACGCCCGGCCAGCGTGAATCGGTGACCCGCAGCGCGAACCTGTGTCGTCTCGGCGCCACCTTGCACACCTTCGCGAGAACATGTGCGCTGTGCCGAACGACTCGGTGGGTTTGATGCCGCTTCGACCGCCCGGAACTGGGCGTTTGCCTACGGAACACCTGGATCGGGCAGCTGAGCGCGTTGCTCGCGAGGACGTAGCCGTGCGGGCCATAGGGGCGACCGATCGGAGCATTGTCACGGGCGGGCCGCGGGTCGGTTTGCTGAAACGGCAACAGGCCTCGCCCTCCGCGGTACGCGCGCAGCATGATCGGCACTGCGTCAGCACTGCATCGGCATCACGCCGCCGAACAGCGGGTCGTCGAATGTCGGTTCGCCGAACCGAACTTGGCGTACGCCGGATCGAGATCCCAGGAGGACACATGTCACCGTCGCGGACCACGGGCCCCACTCACCGGCTGGTCCCCTCGCCCGCCGGCCGGATCCACCTGGTGGAGCAGGGCACCGGGCCGCTGGTCCTGCTGCTGCACGGGTTCCCGGAGTCCTGGTACTCCTGGCGCCACCAGTTGCCGGTGCTGGCCGCTGCCGGATACCGCGCGGTCGCCATCGATGTCCGCGGGTACGGGCGCTCCTCCAGGCCCGAGGAGGTGGCCGCGTACCGGATGTTCGACCTGGTCGAGGACAACGTCGCGGTGGTCCACGCTCTGGGTGAACGGTCCGCGGTGATCGTCGGCCACGACTGGGGCTCGACCATCGCCGCCAACTCCGCCCTGATCCGACCGGACGTCTTCCGTGCCGTGGGGCTGCTGAGCGTTCCCTACCTCCCGCGGGGCGGCCCGAGGCCCAGCGAGGTCTTCGCGCAACTGGGCGGCGACGAGGAGTTCTACGTCTCCTACTTCCAGGAGCCGGGCCGGGCCGAGGCCGAGATCGAACCGGACGTGCGTGGTTGGCTCGCGGGCTTCTACGCCGCGTTGTCCGCCGACACCATGCCGGCGGCCGGCGCACCCGACCCGCACTTCGTCAGCCGTGGCGGGACACTTCGTGACCGGTTCCCCGCCGGACGGCGGCCCGGTTGGCTCGGCGCGGAGGAACTCGACGTCTACGCCGGAGAGTTCGAGCGAACCGGCATGAGCGGGGCGCTGGGCTGCTACCGGAACATGGACCGGGACTGGGAGGACCTCGCCGACTTCGACGGTGCCCCCGTCACCCAGCCGTCCCTGTTCATCGGCGGAAGCCGGGACGCCTCCACCACCTGGCTGGCCGACGCGATCGCGGCCTACCCCGCGACCCTGTCCGGCCTGCTCTCCAGCCACATCCTCGACGGCTGCGGGCACTGGGTCCAACAGGAACGCCCCACCGAGGTCAACCGGATCCTGACCGACTGGCTCGCCGCCCTCCCCTCCTGAGCGGGGGGAGCAGGGTGCTGCGCGGGCTCGACGGTCGGGTCGAACTCGCGGCCCATCAGCGCCGTGCTGCTCCGGAGCGCCGCGCTCACCAGGCCACGGTTCGGCCGAGGTAGTCGACGTAGTGCAGGCCCGGGCTGCTCCGGAGGGCGTCGAGCGTCCTGACCACGTTCGGGATGCTCTCGTCGATGCCGAGCAGGGCGTCCGAGCCGCCCATGTCGGTGCGCACCCAGCCGGGGGCCATGAGGACCAGGGGCCGGGGTTCGCCGCTGTGCCGGGCCGCGTAGCTGCGCATGAACGTGTTGAGCGCGGCCTTGCTGCCGCGGTACACCTCGTGGCCGCCGCGCTCGTTGTTGGCCACGCTGCCCTGGCCCGAGGACATCACCGCGATCGTGCCCGCTGGCTCGACGAGGTCCTGGAGGGCCTCGATGACGCGCAGCGGGCTCAGCGCGTTGGTGACCATGACGCGGACGAACTCCTCGGTGGAGGTCTGTGCCACCGTGCCCTCGGGCTGGTTCGTGACGCCGGCGTTCACGAAGAGCAGGTCGAACGTCCGGCCGGTCAGGCGACCGTGCAGCGCCGCGACCTGCTCGGGCTCGGTGATGTCGACGGTCTCGATCTCGACCTGCCCGGCGTGGGCGTCGGCATCGGCGAGCTCGTGCAGGCCGGTCCGGCCCGAGCCGCGCACGGTGGCCACGACCTGCCAGCCGGCCCGCGCCCATTCCTGGGCGAGGGCGAGGCCGAGGCCCCGGGACGCGCCGATCAGGAGCACGCGCCTGCCGGGGGCCGGGGCCGGGGACGGCGCGGAGTGGCTTTCCGAGGTGTTCGTCGACATGACAGCGATTGTGCGAGGCATCACTGCGTTCGGCAAGCCGCCTCCCCGGAAGGGAAGTTGGCAATCCGGGGCCGGGGAGTCTCACGCTTCTCGCCGTGGCGCCGGCCGACGTGCGGCTCAGAGGCCGAAGCGGGCTCGGTGGGAGGCGGGGACCAGGTCGGTGTACTCGGGGTGCTTGGTGATCCAGCTGCGGATGAAGGGGCAGTAGGGGAGTACGGCGAGTGCCTGCTCGCGGGCCGTGTCCAGTGCCGCGCGTGCCAGGCGGCCGGCCAGGCCGCGGCCCTCGAAGCGGGGGTCGATCTCGGTGTGGATGAAGGCGATCTCGTCGCCGGAGCGGTGGTACTCGGCGAAGCCGGCGAGTTCGCCGCCGTCCTGGATCTCGAAGCGCGACTTCTCGGTGTTGTCGGTGACGAGCTGGTCCATGGTTCCTCCGCAAGGTGGGGGACGGCCCTGGAGGGCCGGTGGCGGGGTGGCGCGGCATCGCCACTATAGTTGAAGAATCAACATTTGTCGTCCGGTCGCCGACGAGGGCCCACGGATACCGGCCGGACCGCCAGGTGACCATCCGGCAGTCGAACTGTCGGGCGGCAGGTTTGCCCGGCGCGGCTGCCGGGATACCCATGGCGCATGATTCCCGCTGCGGTCAGTGACGTCCTGCCGGAACTCGTCCCGTTCGTGCGGGCGGTCCAGGAGCGCAGGCCCGACGACGGGACGTGGTGCGAGGCATGGACGGTGCGGGACGTCCTCGCCCACCAGACCGGCAACGCCGAGGAACTCGCCCGCGTCCTGCGCGCCTTCCACGCGGGCGAGCCCGTGGAGACCCGCGGCTTCGATCGGGAGGAACCGTACCGGCGGATGTCCGACGCACAGCTGTGGGAGGCCTTCGCCGCCCGCTGTGCCGAACTGGCCGAGGTCGCCGCGGCCGCGGAGAGCGACCTGCCCCCGGACACCGAGGTGCGGTGGACCGGCCGGACCGTGACGGTGCCGTTCTTCGCCGAGCACCTGCGCGAGGAGCTGATCCTCCACCGGTGGGACCTCACCGGCGACGACCGTACGGCCCGGGAGGCGCTCGCCGAGCCGTGGATGACGTCGCACAGTGTGCGGCTGGTCGGCCGGCCGCTGCTGGCCCGGGGCGTGGCGGGACTCGACCTCGGGCCCGGGGGACGCGTCGAGGCCCGCCTGCGCGTCCCCGGGACCGACGACGTCCTGGTGACCGCGGACGCCGGTGGTGCGTCCATCGCCCTGGCCCCGCCCGAGGGCCCGGCCACCATCGAGAGCGACGCCGCGGTGCGCGTCCTGCTGTTGTGGGGGCGACGTCCGGCGGACCCGGGCCGCTGGCACAGCACGGTCGGTCCGGAGGAGCTGCGACGGGTGCGTGCTCTGCTGAGCGGCTACTGAGGGGCTACTGGGTGACTACTGAGCGGGTGGCGGGTAGGGGGCGCGCGGGGTGTCCGGCTCGGTCCGGGGCGCCGGGGTGACGGACACCCGGGGGAGCGCCTCGGGGTGGTGTTCGCAGATGTGCGTCACCAGGTGCTCGCGGAGCTGGCAGCGGAGGGAGAACGCGTCGTCGGCGTTGGCGGCGGTCGCCAGGAGCCGGACCACGATGGTGGTGGGCGTGGTGTCGACGACCTGTAGGGCGCTGCCCTGGCCGTCCCAGAGGGGGCTGTCGGCGAGGAACGCGTCGAACTCCTTGCGCAGCAGGGGGACCGGGGCCCGGTGGTCGAGGTGGAGGAAGGCGGTGCCGGTGATCCGGCTGGAGCGGCGCGACCAGTTCTCGAACGGGCGGCCGGCGAAGTAGGACATCGGCATCACCAGGCGGCGCTGGTCCCAGGTGGCGATCACCACCGCGGTGAGGGTGATCTCCTCCACGGTGCCCCACTCGCCGGACACCACGACCACGTCGCCGATCCGGACCAGGTCGCCGAAGGCCAGCTGCACCCCGGCGAAGAGGTTGGCCAGCACGCTCTGCGCGGCGATGCCCGCGACCACACCGACCAGGCCCGCCGAGGCGAGCAGACTGGTCCCGATGCCGCGTACGGAGGGGAAGGTCATCAGCATCGCGCCCAGGGCGGCGATCGCGATGATCGCCTGGCAGATCCGGCCGAGCAGACCCGCCTGGGTGCGGGCGCGGCCGGCCGAGGAGGGGTCGCGGCGGTGGACGGCGAGGCGGACGGCGCCTTCGACGACGAGCCCGACCGCCCGGGCGCCGAGCCATCCGCCGGAGGCGATCGCCAGTAGGACCAGGAGGTGGTGCAGCTGCTCCCGGGTCTCCGGCGAACCACCGACCCACGGCTGGACGGCGAGGGACAGGGAGGTGGCGAGCACGGTGACCAGGGGGCGCCGGCAGCTGCGCAGCATCCCCGGCATGACGCTGCCGGGCCGGTGCGGGGCGAATCTGCGGACCAGCCGTTCGGCGGTCCGGTCCAGGACGTAGGTGGTCAGGGCCACCCCCGTACCTGCCAGGAGCAGACGGAACAGGCTCCACCACACGCTCGCTCTCCTCCCGCGACGGCCGCAGCGCGGCGCTGTGGGCCGGCCTTCCCCGGGCCGGCGCTGTGGGCGGGCCTTCCCCGGGCCCGCTTCCCGGACCCCGTTTTCCCGTTCGGCGGGATTCACACCTGCCGGAGGTGAGGTGGGGGCCCGGCAACGGCGATGGGCCGTTCGGGTGAGGGGGGTGGGCCGGGGGAGACGGGTGAGGAGGACGGGCCGAAGGTCCGCGTCGAGGGTTCAGGCGGGGTGCATATCGGCCCGGGAACGGGGCAGCCGGGGCTTGAAGGCCCGCCGGCCGGGCGGGCACCGACATGTCAGGAGGAGCGATGCACCGGATCGAGGAGTCCGTCGAGGTGGCGGCGCCGCTCGGCACGGTCTACGAGAGCTGGGTCAGGTGTGAGGAGTTCCCGCAGTTCATGCGGGGTGTGGTCAGGGTCGACCGGTCGGGCCAGGACACCAGCTGGGTGGTCCGGACCGCCGCCGGCCCGCGCGAGTTCAGGGCCGTGACCACGGAGCTGGTGGAGAACGACCGCGTGGCGTGGGACAGCGGCCCTGGCCCGGTGCGGCACCAGGGTGTGGTCACCTTCCACGCCGTGGGCGACGCCGCCACCCGGGTGATGTTCCAGCTGGAGGTCGAACCGCACGGGCTCTGGGAGCACCTCGCCGAGGCCCTCGGGTTCGTCGACCGGCGGGTGATCGACGACCTGACCGACTTCAAGCGTCACGTCGAGGAGGGCGGCGGACCGGTCGAGGCCACGGTCGACGACACAGCGGCATGAACCTCCGGATCGGGGGCAGCCGAAGCGTACCGACAGCCCGATCCGACAGCCCGATCAGGCAGTCAGACCTGACAGCCAAACCTGACAGCCGGACCCGACAGCCAGACCCGACGACGGAAGGAGACGGTCGTGAGTGATCGCGTCAACATCTGGGAGTTCCGGGACACCGCCGGTCACACGGCGGGCACCGACCTCATCGGCTTCCACGTCGAGGCCACCGACGGAGCGATCGGCAAGATCGACAAGCTGTCCGAGGCCGTCGGCGCCCAGCACCTGGTCGTCGACACCGGTCCGTGGATCCTCGGCAGGCGGGTGCTCCTGCCCGCCGGCACCGTGATCCGGATCGAGATCGGCGAGCAGAAGGTGTACGTCGACCGGTCCAAGGACGACATCAGGAACGGTCCCGGCCTCGACGACGGCGCGGCCGACGTGTCGGCCGACGTCCGCGACCGCTACGGGCTCTACTACGACCCGTTCTACGGCGGTCGGATCTTCTGACGAAAGGGAGCAGCAGCCATGCCGTACGGTTCCACGCAGCTCCAGCCCCAGCCGCAGTCCCGGTTCCAGCCGCAGTCCCAGTCCGTCGGACCCGTCAGTCCGCCGAAGCCGGCCGACCCGTCCGCCCCGCCCCTGGTGCCGGATCCTCCGCTGCCGCCCGGTGTGCCCGAGCCGCCGCCGGATCCGGTGCTCCCGGGCCCCGCTACGCCGTCACCCGCGCCGCCCGGGCCTGAGCCCGAGCCCGGCGTGCCCCGCCCGCCCGAGCCGCCGGACTGAGGAGCCCTGAGCAGCCCTGAGCAGTCCGACCGAGGAGTCCCAAGAGGCGGGCCGGAGCGTTACCCCCAGTACCCCGTGTGCACCGCGGCGGCCTCCTCGAAGAGGTGCGGGCCGGACGCCTCCACGGTGCTGCCGCCGGCGGCGAAGACCTGGCGGCACGGCAGGTCGAGCACCGGTTCCTCCGGGTCCACCCCGGCGATGGCGTTCAGCTCCGCCCCGGCGAGCGCGTAGACGACCTTGCGGATTCCGCTCCAGTAGATCGCCCCGGCGCACATCGCGCACGGTTCGGTACTCGTGTACAGGACGGCGTCGACGAGCTGCGTCGGGGCCAGGGTGCGCGAGGCCTCCCGCACCAGATTGGTCTCCGCGTGGGCGGTGACATCGCGGTCGGTGAGCACCGAGTTCTCGGCCGTGAGGAGGACGTTCCCGGCGGGGTCGGTCAGCAGCGCTCCGAAGGGATGGTTGCCGTGCGCCCGGGCGTCGGCCGCGATCTCGATGGCCGCGAGCAGGTGCTCGCGGGTGCGGTCGGTCATGACGTGCTCCTCAGGGGATCGGCGGTGGGGCGGGCCCATGGTGTCGCGGTCGGGCGGGGTGGTGGTACCAGGTTGCCCCAGCCGCCCTCCGCCCGCGACCACCCCCGGCGGCGGCCCGGGCCCGCGGGCCGGTGCGGAGCGTGCCGCCGGGACCGGCCACCGCCCAGGCGGCCGGGCTGTCGTCAGTGGGCGAACTTCTCGACGGCCGCCGGTGTGACGGGGGTGAAGAAGTTGACGAGGTTGCCGTCGGGGTCACGGAACAGGAGCGACCGGTTGCCCCAGGGCATCGTGGTGGGCTCGGTCACGAAGTCGGTGACGAAGCCGGTCAGGTTCCGGTACACGTCGTCCACGTCGGCGACGAGGAATTCGAAGATCACGCTGTTGTTGTCGGCCGGACGGGCGGAGCCGGGCGCGAACAGTGCCACCGTCCGGGTGCTGCCGATCGCGAGGGTCCCGCCGGCGGTCCGCAGTTCGGCGAAGTCCTCGGTGGACCAGTGCGCCTGTACCCCGGTGGCCCGCTCGTAGAAGCCGACGAGGCGTGCGATGTCGCCCGTGATGATCCGGATCGAAACGAAGTCCATGGTGCGCTCTCCTCAGGTCGGTGAAGCCGTTGCACCCCGGACGGTAGAGGAGATAGTGGACAGAATCGGTCCGGTATCAGCGCTAGGCTCGTGGACATGGGCCGACCTACCAGCCGCGTGCTCACCCTCCTGGAACTCCTGCAGTCGGGCGGCATCAGAACGGTGGCCGAACTCGCCGACCGGCTCGGCGTCGACGGGCGCACCGTGCGGCGGTACGTGGACCACCTGGTCGACCTCGACATCCCCGTCGAGGCGGTCCGCGGCCGCTACGGCGGGTACCGGCTCGCCCCCGGGTACCGCCTGCCTCCGCTCATGCTCAACGACGACGAGGCGCTCGCCGTGCTGCTCGGCCTCGTCGTCGGCCGCAGGGCGGGGCTGCTGACGGCGACCGGGGCGGCGACCGGGACCGCGACCGGGACCGCGACCGGGACCGCGGGTGGGGCAGCGACCGCGACCGGGACCGCGGGCGAGACGGCGGCGGCCAAGATCCGCCGGGTACTGCCCGAGCGCCTCGCCCGTCGGCTCGACGCCGTCCTGGAATCCCTCGCCTTCACGGCCGAGCCCGGCGAGGCGGCCACCCCGGAGACGGGCGTCCTGCTCGCCGTCGCCGACGCGGTGCGCCACCGCCGCCCGATCTCGATCAGGTACACCGCCCGGGACGGCCGGCGGAGCGAACGCACGCTGCACCCGTACGGGATCGTCACCCATGCGGGGCGGTGGTACGTCACGGGCACCGATCCCGAGGTCGATCCCGAGATCGGCCAGGACCGGACCTTCCGGCTCGATCGCATCGCGGACGCGAGGCCCCTGCCGGGCTCGTTCGAGCTGCCCGCCGGGCTCGATCCGGCCCGGCGCGTGCTGTCCGGGCTCGCCAAGGCCGCGTACCGGTACGAGGTGACCCTGCGGATCCACGGGACGGTCGAGCAGATCCGCGCCCGGCTCCCCGCCAGCGTCGCGAGCATCGAGGAGCCCGCACCGGCGCCCAAGGAAGGAACGGATCCGCACACCGAGCGGTGGCTGCACGTCGAACTGCGGGCGGAGCGGCTCGACTGGCTGCCCCCCGTACTCGCCTCGCTCGACCGGCCGTTCGTCATCGAGCGACCGGACGAACTCCGCGGCCTCGTCATCGCGCTCGCCGACCGGCTCGCCGCCTCCGCCCGCCAGGCCTGCGACCCGGGCCGGACCGGACACTGATGCGCCCGACGTGTCCCCACGGACGCCGATGCGCCCGTCCTGGCGTCAAGGACCTGCGGAACCTTCCCGGCGCGGGAGCGTTGGCAGTGCACCGGAGGTCCCGGTCAGGTAGGTAGGAGGCAATCGCCGTGCTCGTAGAACCTGTCCTTGTCACCGGCGCCGGCGGCGGCGTCGGCGGAGTCGGGCGAAGGATCCTGGAGCGGTTGCGGGCGCACAACGTGCCCGTCAGGGCTCTCGTGCACCACGACGACGAACGGGCCTCGGACCTGAGGACGATGGGCGGCGTGGAGGTGCTGGTCGGTGACCTCACCCGTGGTGCGGACGTGGTCGAGGCGCTGGCCGGCTGCCGCCGGGCCTACTTCGGGATGAGCGTGTCGTCCGCCTACCTGGAGGCCGCGGCGACGGTGGCGGCCGCCGCCCGGGAGAGCGCCGGCCTGGAACTGCTGGTCAGCATCTCGCAGATGACCGTCTCGCAGATGGACCTCACCAGCGACGCCGAGTCCCGGCAGCAGCGGCTGCACTACCTCGCCGAACACGTCCTCGACTGGTCCGGGGCGCCGGTCGTCCACGTCCGGCCCACCGTGTTCATGGAGAATCCGCTCTTCACCGAGGTGGCGGCCGCTTCGATCCGGCGGGACGGCACGATCCGCCTCCCCTTCGGCTCGGCCCGGACCTCACCGGTCGCGGCCGCCGACGTGGCCGAGGTCGTCACCGCACTCCTGCTCGATCCTGCTCCCCGGGCCCGCCGCGTCTACGAGCTGACCGGGGCTCGATCCCGCGACATGACGGCCATCGCGGCCGAGTTCTCGGCCGCCCTGGGCCGCGACGTGACGTACGTCGACGTGCCCTACCAGGAGTGGCTGGAGCACGACCTCAGGAACCAAGGCCTGCCGGACCACGTGTTCGACCACATCGCCACGATGGCCAGGCTGCACGGCGAGAACCGGTACGACCGGGCGACGAAGGACGTCGCCGACCTTCTCGGTCGCCCCCCCGCGGGGGTTCGACACCGTGATCAAGGACCTGCTCGCCCGGCAGCCGTAGCCGGCCGGGTGCCGGGGGAGCGGTCGCTCAGAGCCAGCCGCGCTGCGCCGCCTTGAGGCCGGCCTCGAAGCGGCTCGACGCGTCGAGGCGTTCCATCAGCCCGGCCATCTGGCGGCGGACGCTGCGTGCCGACAGGCCCAGGCTCCGGCCGGCGGTCTCGTCGGTGAGGCCGGACGCGAGCAGCCGCAGGAGTTCCTGCTCGGTGGCGCTGAGGCCGGTCCCGGTGTCCTTGCGCCGGTCGGCGCCGAGCGGGACGGCGGCCTGCCAGCCCACGCGGTGCCCGCTCCGGCGAGGGTCACCGTTCCCGTCGTCTGGTTGCGGGTCAGGCGTGCACGGGGCGCTGTGAGTACGACCTTCACCCTCCTGGTGATGGTCTCGCCGTCCTCGCTCCGGGGCGTCGGAAGGCCGATGACGAACGGAAGCGAGGGAGCCTGACGGCCCCCGTGCGTGGTGTCCAGCGATTCCGCCCACCGGGCGGGCAACTCCGGGTCGTCGAGTTCGGAGACGACCGCCCGCCGGAGAGCTGAGACGTAGGCCGCCTGGTCGTCCGCCGGCGCGAAGCGCGGCACGTCCAGGCGTAGGGCCGCGTCGGCGCGCAGCAGGTCGACGACCCAGCCGAGGAGGTCGGCTCCGGTGTGGGAGACGAGGCCGAAGGTCAGGTGGAGGGACTCGCTGCCCTGGTCGGCGGTGACGGCGTGCCACCACCTGCGGGGGAGGTAGAGCATGTCGCCGGCGGTCAGGACGAGGTCGGCGATCGGTTCGCCGGTCGGCTCGGCGGGCGCCTCGACGTCGCGCCAGGTCGGCGCGGTCCGGGTCGGTCCGTAGAGGCGCCAACGCTTCGCGCCGTCCAACTGGACGACCACGACATCGTGGTCGTCCCAGTGGGTGCCGAAGCCCTCCCTTTTCGTCCATGAGGCGTAGGCGTTGGCCTGGACGGGGGTACCGACGAAGCGTTCGAGGTCCTCGGCGGCGGACCGGATCGGTGGGTGGATCTCGTCGATGGCGTCGAGGACGAGGGAGGCCCCTTCGGCCAGGCGGGCGTGGAGATCGGCAGGTTGGAGCCTGTGCCAGGTGGCCGCGCGCCGGTTGGTGGTGGCGGTCGCGTACCGGTGGGCCGGCAGGGTCTCCCCGTCAGCGGAAAGACGGAGTCGGGGCGGTTCCAGACGGTGGGTGGACAGGATGCTGTTCAGGTCGTCCCAGGACAGCAGGCCTGCGACATCGGCGGGGTCGCCCGGGATCACGAGGTGGGAGCGGTGCAGCGTCCGGGCGAGGAACTGGTCCCCGCCCAGACGCGCCGCCCACGAGGCGGTGTCAGGCATCGTGGGCACTCCGGCTAGTTGTCGTTGCCGTCGGAACGGCCGCCGGAGACGTCGGAGGGCTGTTCGGACCTCGCGCGGGCGGCGGCGATGTTCCGCTTGGCCACCAGCAGGCCGTCCTCGTCGGCCTTCGTCTGCACGGTGATCTCCATGCCTTGACCTTCCTTCCCGATCGTGCTCGCCGGTTCATCCGGCGAGACCTCAGAGAACCGCTGCGAACGTGCTTTGAACAGAGCAGAATTGATGCATCGATGAGGCATCCGTGTGGCAAACCGGCGTCTGGCCTGGCATCTCCTGCAGCGGACGGACTTCCAGCGCGGCAGGAGGTGGGTGATGAGTGCACGGCGCGAGCGACTCGTCACGCAACGCGTGAGCGCGGGATTCACGCAGGAGTCCTTGGCGGCCGCGATGGGGGTCGACCGGACGACGGTCGGCCGGTGGGAGCGCGGCGCCGGACTTCCACGCCCGTGGCAGATGGCGAACCTCGCCAGACTACTGAGGGTTGCTCCGACTGAACTCGCCTTGCTGCTGGCGCCTGCCGAAGTGGCGGTGCCCGCTGGCCATGCGCGGTCGGCGCGAACCGCGTCGCCCTCCGGCGGACCTGCTCGGCATGCCACACCCGCGGAGTGGGACGGGTCTGGCGTCAGCGGAGCCCTGGCCGGCGCGGAAGCCGGCGCCGTGTCCATGGCGCTCATGGACGGCGGCGTCCGGGTCGGCTGCCGGACCGCCGACGGGAGGATCGTCTTCGTGACCATGCCGCGCCAGGCCCTGCTGCGGGGTGTCACCACCGCTGAGGGTGCCACTGCCTCGTCGAGGTTCACGGTGCCGGACGTTCGATCCGTCCTTTCCCCGGATGTCCACCCGGTCGAGAACATGAGATCGCTCCGCAGATCGCTGGTCGAGTGCGACAACGTCCTCGGGCCTCGCGAGGTCGTCGCCACGGCACAGGAACACGTCCGCCTCATCCAGCACCTGCGCCGCGAGGCTTCCGGTCGGGACCGGCACGACCTGCTGCAAGTGCAGGCGGAGTACGCCGAGTTCTGCAGCTGGCTCTACCAGGACAGTGGTGACCACCGCGCCGCCCAGTACTGGGCGGACCGAGCCGTCGACTGGGCGACTGCTTCCAGCGACCAGGACCTCACCGCCTACATCATGGCCCGGAAGTCCCAGCTCGCCGGCGACATGCAGGACTCGATCGAGGCCATCGATCTCGCCGCGTCCGCCCAGCGCCTGGCCGGTCCCGGAAGCCGGCTGAGTGCGATGGGGGCGGTGTACGCGGCGCACGGGCACGCACTGGTCGGCGACGAACGGACGGCCCAGCACACCTTCGACCAAGCGTTCTCGCTGCTCGCCGAGCGGCCCGAAGCACCGGTCGGGCGTGGCCGCTGGCTGAACGAAGCGTACGTGGAGGCCCAGCGTGCCCGGTCGTTGACGCTGTTGGGCCGCCACCGCGAAGCGGTGGCAGGATTCGAACAGGCGATCCGGTCCCTACCCGCGACCTACCGACGCGATCGCGGTGTCTACCTCTCCCGCTCGGCCGTCGCCCAACTCTCCGTCGAGGGCCCCGAACGGGCCGCCGAAACCGCCTGTGCGGCGTTGTCGATCGCCGCGGGCACCGGATCAGCCCGGATTTTCACCGAACTGGCCCGACTCGACGCCCTGTTGCGCGGATGGGGTGGTGTACCAGAGGTCGCCCGGTTCCGGCAGGCACTCGACAGCCTCCTGCTCCATGAAGTGTGATCACCAAAGTCTCTGCCGACCTTGAGAGAACGGACCCCACGATGGCTTCCCGCCCCTTCGTCCTGCTGAGCGTCGCCACCACCATCGACGGCCACATCGACGACGCCTCACCCGAGCGCCTGCTGCTGTCGAACGCCGAGGACTTCGACCGCGTCGACGAGGTCCGTGCCGAGTCGGATGCCATCCTCGTCGGCGGCAACACCCTGCGTAGCGACAACCCGCGACTCCTGGTCAACAGCGACAAGCGCCGGGCCGACCGAATCGCGGCAGGCAAGCCCGAATATCCGCTCAAGGTCACCATCTCCGCCAGCGGCGACCTGAGTCGCGACCTCAAGTTCTGGCACTTCGGCGACAAGAAGGTCGTCTACACGACCGACACCGCCGCACCGAAGCTCCGCGAAGCGCTCGACGGCCTGGCCGACGTCGTGAGCACCGGTCCCACCGTCGACTTCGGTGCCCTGCTCGACGACCTCGCCACCCGCGGCGTCGAACGCCTCATGGTCGAGGGCGGCGGGCAGATCCACACCCAGTTCCTCGCCCAGGGCCTGGCCGACGAGATCCACCTCGCCATCGCCCCGCTGCTCGTCGGCGACGCCACCGCCCCGCGGTTCCTCCACCCGGCGAACTACCCCGGTGGCAGCAACCGGCGGATGACGCTTCTCGGAACCCGGACGATCGGCGACGTCGTGCTGCTGCGATACGCGCCCAAGGTCGCGTCCAGCTGATCTTCGGAGGGCTACCCGCCCGGTGGCGAGTCTCCTCGCGACGGCAGGCCACCCCGGTCGACCTCGGGCGTGCCTCTCGACGGACATGGCAGGCCCGGTGGCCCTCCGGCCGGTGGGCAGCCCACGAGTAGCCGGGCGGGCGGGGCGGCCGCGCGGGCGCGGCCGCCGTGCGCCGGGTCAGTCCTTTCCGACGTCCTTGATCTTCTCGCCGGCCTGCTTCAGGTCGCTCTTGATCTGTTTGCCCCGGCCCTCGGCCTCGACGACCCGGTCGCCGGTGGCCCGTCCGGCGGCCTCCTTGGCCTTGCCGTGGACCTTCTCGGCCGCGTTGTGCAGCTTGTCCTTGGCACTCATCGGATCACTCCTCTCGGTAGTGGGGGCTCGGTCCGCCCCGGACGGCGTCTGCCCGGGATCGGCGGTTCCACACCCGGAACATCCGGAGTCGGCTGTTAGCCGTGAGCCGGTGTGGTGCGGACGGGGCCGGTTGGGCGGGCTCAGCGGAAGGCGGCGACGTTGCGGGCGGCCCAGGCGGCGAAGGGGCGCGGGGCGGTGCCGAGGACCCGCTGGACGTCCGGGCTGACGCGCAGCTCGGCCGGGTTCGGGGAGCCGAGGATGTCCAGGGTGTCCTGGGCGAGCTCCACCGGCATGCCCTGGGCCATGGCGGCGCCGGCCTCGTCGCGGGTGAGGTCGTGGAACCGTACCGGCGAGCCCAGGGCGGCCGCGATGGCCTGCGCTTGCTGGCGCGGGGTGATCACCTCCGGGCCGGTCAGCTCGTACACGCCGCCGTTGTGCCGGTCCTCCAGCAGGCAGGCCGCCGCGACGTCGGCGATGTCCGCCGGGTCGACGATCGGCACCCCGACGTCGCCGAAGGGCGCGGCGACGACCCGCTGTGCGCGGACGGACTCGGCCCACCACAGGGCGTTGGAGGCGAAGCCGCCCGGCCGCAGGATGCTCCAGTCCACGCCGGACCCCCGCAGGACGTCCTCCAGTTCGCGCATCGCGATCCGCGTCGGGCCGAAGGGCCTGGTCGCCACGCCCTGCGAGGAGAGCAGGACGATGCGGCGGACCCCGCCGGCCACGGCCTGGCCGATGAGGTCGGCCGGGTTGGCCCCGGCGGCGTGCAGGTCGCCGGACAGCAGCAGGAAGAGCGCCTTCGCCCCGGCCAGCGCGGGTTCGAGGCCGGCCGGCCCGGCCAGGTCGGCCGCCACGTGGCGGACCCCGTCCGGCACCGCCGCCGCGTGTCGCGACACCGCCGTCACCTGCTGGCCCGCCTCGGCCAGCGCCCGCGTCAGCGGCCGGCCCACATTGCCGGTAGCCCCGGTCACCACGATCATGGTCAACTCCTCGTTCGACGTCCGCCGTGGCCGCTGTGGCCTCGGTGGTCCTCACGCTAGGAGCCAGGGCTAACCCTTGGTAAGGACATACCTTGACGTAAGCTCAGGACATGGTGGTAGGTGTGCAGCACAGGCAGGGCGAGGCCGGGAAGCGGTATGAGGTGTTTCACACCGACTGCCCCGCGCGCGACGTGGTCGACCATGTGACCAGCAGGTGGGGCATCTGGGTGTTGATCTCCCTGCAGAGCAACGACCTCCGGTTCTACGAGCTGCGCGAGAGCATCCACGGCATCAGCGAGAAGATGCTCGCCCAGACCCTGCGCGCGCTGGTCCAGGACGGCCTGGTCTGGCGGAAGGTCGAGCCGACGACACCGCCCCAGGTCACCTATGGGCTGACCGAGTTCGGTCAGGACCTCGGCGAGCCGCTGGCCGAGCTGTTCAACCGGATCACCCGAGGGCTGCCGCCGCGCGACGCGGGGTAGCGGCGCGGGGTGGCAGCGCGGGGTGGCGGCGTGGGACGGCAGCGCGGGGTAGCAGCCACACCGAGCCGCCCTGCTGGGGGAGTTCCGGACCCTGTACGCGGCCCGTCACGGCCGGCCGGCCGCCGCGACACACCCCCGGCCTCCTCCCCGGCGTTGTCGCCCGCGCGCCGTAGGTTCGTCGGATGAAGCGACTGAAGACCACACGACTGGACGCCATAGACCGAGCCCTCTTCGACCGCATCGCCGCCGCGCCGCTGCACGGCACCCGCCCCTGGCTGCGGGCCCTGAGCCGGGCCGCCGACCACGGGGTGCTGTGGATGGGCACCGCCGCCGTCCTCGGCGCGGTCGGCGGACGCCGCGGGCGCCGAGCGGCCCTGCGCGGCCTCGGCTCGCTCGCCATCGCCTCGGCCACCGCCAACACCGTCGCCAAGCACGCCACCCGCCGGCCCCGCCCGGTGCTGGACGCCGTCCCGGCCGTGCGTCGGCTGCTGCGCCAGCCCGTCACCACCTCCTTCCCCTCCGGTCACTCCGCGTCCGCGGCCGCCTTCGCCGCCGGTGTGGCGATCGAGTCCCCGCTGCTGGGCGCGGCCGTCGCGCCGGTCGCGGCGGCGGTGGCCCTCTCGCGCGTCTACACCGGCGTGCACTACCCGGGCGACGTCCTGGCCGGTGCGGCGCTGGGTACGGCGGCGGCCGCCGCGACCCTGCACTGGTGGCCGCGCTCGTCCGACGTGCCGCCGCCCGCCGCCCCGGCCGCCTGTCCGGCCCCGGCCCTGCCGCAGGGGAGGGGGCTGTCGGTGGTGGTCAACTCGGGCTCCGGCAGCGGCTCTCCGCTCGCTCCCGCCGCCGAGGACGTGGCCGGGACGCTGCGCGCCCTGCTGCCCGAGGCGGACGTCCGGGTGTGCGGGCCGCAGGACGACCTGGCGAAGACATTGACGGAGGCCGCCGACCGGGCCGCCAGGGCCGGCGGCGCGCTCGGGGTGTGCGGCGGCGACGGCAGCGTCAACCTGGCCGCGGCGCTGGCCGTCGAGCGCGCGCTGCCGCTGGCGGTCTTCCCCGGCGGCACCCTCAACCACTTCGCCCTCGACCTCGGTGCCACCACCCACGAGGCCACCGCCGAGGCCGTCCAGGCCGGCACCGCCGTCGGCGTGGACCTGGGCCTGGCCGCCGACGACGCCGGCGCCCGGACCTTCGTGAACACCTTCAGCCTCGGTATCTACCCCGAACTCGTCCACCAGCGGGAGAAGTTGGAGAAGCGCATCGGCAAGTGGCCGGCCCTCGCGGTGGCCGTCGCCAAGCTGCTGCCGACCGCCGAACCCGTCACCGTCCACGCCGACGGCCGCCCGCACCGGCTGTGGCTGCTGTTCGCCGGCAACGGGGCGTACGAACCGGCGGGCTTCGCCCCCACCCACCGCGCCGCCCTGGCCGACGGACAGCTCGACGTCCGGGTCGTCGACGGCGGCCGGCCCTTCGCCCGCACCCGCCTGGCCGCCGCCTTCCTGTCCGGCACCCTGGACCGGTCCCGGGTCTACCGGGCCGCCCGGCTGCGCGCCCTGGACCTGGACTCCCTCGGCGACGCCGCCCGCATCGCCGTCGACGGCGAGAGCGTCCCCGCGCGCGGGGCCCTGCGGCTGTCCAAGGCCCCGGCCGGGCTCACCGTGTACCGGCCCGCGACCGCCGCCCCGGCGAGCGAGCTGCACCGCCCGGGCCGGGACGGGCGGTAACCGCAGGGGGTGTCACCGGGCGCCGGGGGAGGACGGGCCGTGCGGGCCGTCCTCCCCGGCCCCGCCGGGCCGCTCCCCGTCGTGGAAGGAGACCTCGACGTGCTGTTCGGGGCGGCGCTCCTCCTGACGGGCGACGGAGGACAGCACCTTCTCGTCGGCGGCGGTGAGCGGCGGCTGCAGGAGGCTGCGGGGCCACAGCCGACGGGCGAGCACCGCGTTGGCCTCGGCGGCGTACACGGTGATCTGCGCGGCCAGGTAGAGCCAGGAGAGCAGGCCGATCACGGTCGCGAAGAAGCCGTAGACCTGGCCCGCGTGGCGCAGTTCGTGGGTCACCAGGAGCGAACCGAACGCCTGGAGGACGGTGAACAGCGGCCCGGCGACGACGCAGCCGGGCAGCAGGGCCCGGGTCGGGATCTCGCGCGGGGTGAGCACCCGGAAGCAGGCCAGGCACAGGGCGGTGTTCAGCAGCGCCGAGACCAGCAGGCCCCCGACCCGGGCGGGCACCCCGCCCAGGGCGCTGCCGACCAGCGAGGCGGCCGCCGTACCCAGCACCAGGCCGGCGGCCAGGACCGTGAACAGCAGCAGGCCGCGCGCCAGCCGGGGCCAGTAGCCGGGCCGCTGCACCCCGGGCACGTTCCAGACCTCGGCCATGGCGTGCTGGAGGACCTGCGTGATGCCGAGCGCCCCGTACAGCAGGCCGAGCGCGCCGATGGCCAGCGCCAGGCCGCTGCCCTGGAGGGAGTGGACGTTCTGGCGCAGCTGGTCGCCGATGATCGGGAAGTCGGCGAGCGCCGAGTTCAGCACCGACTGCTGGGCCCCGGGGTGGCCGTGCAGGACGAAGCCGAGGACGGTGCTGAGCAGGAGCAGCAGCGGGATCAGGGCGACGAAGCCGTAGTAGGTGATCAGGGCGGACAGCAGCCCGCCCCGGTCGTCCCCGTACTTGCGCACGACGCCGATGACGACGGCGGGCACCCGGCGGTGCTGCTGGAAGCGGTCCACGGCGCGCAGGCCTTGTTCGATCGGGTTCATGCCCCGGCGTCTGCCCCGGTCCGCGCCCGCGACACCCGCCGGTTCCGCCCCCCCGTGGCGGCTCGGCTGCCCCGGTTCGCCGCGGACATGCGCCTGCCCTGCCCGTCCGACCGCTACCGCACCATCACTCCGACCAGGCAGGTGTCGTCGTCGGTGTCGGCGTTGCTGTAGCGCAGCAGGTGGTCCAGGAGCTCTTCGAGGTTGGCCGAGCCGGTGGCCGAGCCGGTGGTTGACCCGGTGTCCGAGCCGGTGGCTGACCCGGTGCGGGACTCCTCGGCGAGGGCCGTCAGGCTGGTCAGCGACGCCTGGAGGGATTCGTCGCGGCGCTCGATGAGTCCGTCGGTGTACATCACCAGCGTGTCGTCGGCCTCCAGGACGAGCTCGCCCTGCTCGTAGTCGGCGTGGCCGATCGCGCCGAGGAGGATGCCGCCCAGCTGGGGCAGGATGTCCGCCCGCCCGCCACGCAGCAGGACCGGCGGCGGGTGCCCGGCGCGGGCCCACCGCAACCGGCGGGTCGCGGGTTCGTAGAGGCCGCACACCGCGGTGGCCGTGACGTTGTCGGTCAGGTGGTGGGTGACGCTGTTGAGCCAGCTCAGCAGCTGGGCCGGCCCGGCGCCGGTGGCGGCCAGGCCGCGCAGGGCGTTGCGCAGCGCGACCATGCCGGTGGCGGCCTCGATGCCGTGTCCGGAGACGTCGCCCACGCACAGCAGGACGTCTCCCGAGGGCAGGGCGAGGGTGTCGTACCAGTCCCCGCCGACCAGGTGGTCCTTCTCCGCCGGGCGGTAGCGCACGGCGACGCTCAGATCGTGCAGGTCCAGCGGGCCCCGGGTGGGCGGCATGATGGCGTGCTGGAGCTGGAGGGCGAGGCGGCTGCGCTCGGCCGCCTGCTGCTCGCTCTGCGCGAGCTGGTCGCGGGTGGCGGCGAGTGCGACCTCCGTCCAGTGCTGGGCGGAGATGTCCTGGTAGGCGCCGCGGACGGTGCCGAGCCCGCTGCCGGGGTCGTTGCCGGGGTCGCTGTCGAGCCCGCTGCCGGGATCGCGGACGGGCTCCGCGACGACGCGGATGTGGCGGGTGACGCCGTCCGGCCGCTGGAGGCGGAAGGCGGTGGAGGCCGGGCGCTGGTGGTGCAGGAGGGTGCGCAGGAACCGGTCGATGGCGTGGCGGTCGTCCGGGTGGGCGTGGTCGGGGAGCTGGTCGAGGGCCAGGGGCGCGGCGGTGGGCGGCAGCCCGTGCAGTTCGAACACCGTCTCGTTCCAGGCGATCTGCCGGGTCCGCAGGTTCTCCTCGAAACCGCCGATCCGGCCGAGCCGCTGGGCGTGCTGCAGCAGGCGGGCGACGCGCGGGGTGCCGTCGTCGAGGCGCCAGACGACCGCGAGGTGGCTGCCGTGCCGGCTGATGCCCACCTGTGCCCGGGTGGTCAGCGGTACTCCGTCGACCAGGGCGGCGAGGCGCATGTCCTGGGCGCGGAAGGGTTCCCCGGTGGCGAAGACGTGTTCGACCTTGTCGGCCAGGCCGCCCGGTTCGGCCGCCAGCGGGTACGCCTCCAGCAGGCGGGTGCCGGTGAGTACGCCGGTGGGCCGGCCGGCGAAGTCGACGAAGGCCGGGTTGAGGTGGCGGATCACGAACCGGGGCGGGAACTCGTCGCTGTCCGGCGCCGCCCGCAGGATCATGCACGGGTCGAGCAGGCCGTCCGTGAGCTGCCGCAGTTCGCCGAACTGCGCGTCGGCCGGGTCGCAGGCGGCGGGTTCCTGCCCGCTCCAGGACTCCAGCGTGGTGGCGGCCAGCTCGGCGAGCGCCTCGAACTGGCGTTGGAGCGGCTGGGAGCGCTCGGGCAGCGTGTCGGGCCAGCAGATCTCCAGGACGCCGATGAGCCGCCCGCCGACGCCGGCCGGGACGGCGAGCCGGCCGCCGTGGATCTCGTGCTGGCCGATCGAGGGCAGCGAGGCGCCGGCGAGCGTCGGGTAGCCGACCGCCGCGCGCTCGTCCAGGGCACGGCGGGCCGGGGTCGGCACGCCCGGCGGGACGTGGCGCCAGCGGCGTGCCTCCTCCTCGGGGAAACCGGCGCTGCCCGCCAGTGACAGGGAGAGGTCCGGGTGGGCGGCCCAGATGGCGACGGCGGCCGCGCCGAGCGGTCGCAGCGCGTGCTCCAGCATGGAACGCGCCGCCGCCGCGGCGTCACCGCTCGCGAGCACGTCCGCCTCGGCACTGCGCAGCCGCACGGCCACCGCTTCGGTGGGGGGAACCGAGGCGTCGGCGACGAACTCGCGGGCGAGGGCGGAGATCTCGTCCGCCGCGGCCTGGTTGACCAGGTCGGCGGCGAGCGCCAGGACCGTCACCCCGGCCTGCTCCGCGAGGCTGTCCAGCTGCCCGGCGGCCTCGGTGGGCCCGCACCGCAGGCGTTCCACCAGCACGCCGACGCCCATCTCGACGACGGCGCGGCCCGCCGCCTGGGCCTGGGCCCGTTCCAGTTCCAGCCTGAGCCGCTCCACCGTGGTGGCGAGCCGGTCGACCGCCGCGGACTCGCCTTCGGCGCGCGCCCGGGCCGCTGCCTGCGCCTCCGCAGCGCGCCGCTGCGCCCCGACCCTCGGCGTGTCGGCGGCCGGACCGGTCGGTGAGGCCGCTGCGGGACGGTCCGTGGCGCGCGGCTCCTGCGGATGGTGCACGGCTGTCGGCTCCTGAGCTCTGGACTGTCGGGGTGGGTGCGAGGGGACGCGGGGCATGGGGCAGGGCGACTACCGGGTGAGGTGGTCCCTGATCCTGCCGATCACCTCGTCGGCGTCCACCGGCTTGGTGATGTAGTCGCTGGCTCCCGAGGCCAGGCTCTTCTCCCGGTCGCCGATCATCGCCTTGGCGGTGACCGCGATGATCGGCAGCCCCTCGTGCTCGGGCATGGCGCGGATCGCCGCGGTGGCGGTGTAGCCGTCCATCTCGGGCATCATCACGTCCATCAGGATCACGTCGATCCCGGGGTGCGTGCGGAGGGCTTCGAGCGCGGCGAGCCCGTTTTCGGCCTGGAGGACCCGCATGCCGCGCAGCTCCAGGATGCTGGTGATCGCGAAGAGGTTGCGGTCGTCGTCGTCGACCACCAGCGCGGTGCGACCGGAGAGCACCGGGTCGGCTCCGCGGCCCCGGGCGGGGTTCCCGTCCGCGCGGCGTGCCGGGGGCAGGACGCGCCCGGGCCCGTCGGCGCTCATGTGGAGGGCGATGCGTTCGCGCAGCTCGTCGAGGCTGGAGATGAGCTCCAGCGGCCGTTCCCCCTCCCGGCGGACGGCGTGCTCGTCGCCGGTGGTGACGCCCCGGCTGTTGTGGGCCAGCACCGGGACGGTGTGCAGGGCCGGGTCGCGTTCCATCTCCGCCAGGAGCGTGGCCGCCGCGCTGTCCGGCAGGTCGAGCTCCAGGACGACGCAGTGGTACGGGGCGGTGGCGAGCGCAGTGGCGGCCTCCGGGGCGCCGACCGTGGTGACTATCTCGACGCGGCGCTGCGCGCCGGCGGAGCGGGCGAGGTCGGCGACGGCGTTCTCCGCCACCAGGGACAGCAGGCCGTTGGGGCGGCCTTCGACCACGAGCAGGCGCCGCGGCCGGCCGGCGGCGGGAGGCGAGGGGGCCCGCTCCGGCGCCTCGGACGGGCCGGTGCCCCCGGCGCTTAGCGCCTTGCGGGCCCCGTCGGCGCCGGTCTCGGCCAGGTCGGGGCGGGTCGCGGGGACGTAGAGGGTGAAGGTGCTGCCCCGGCCCAGGGTGCTCTCCACCGTGATCGCGCCGCCGAGCAGGTAGGCGATCTCGCGGCTGATGGACAGCCCGAGGCCGGTGCCGCCGTACTTGCGGCTGGTGGTGCCGTCGGCCTGCTGGAAGGCGCCGAAGACGCTCTCCACGTGCTGGGGGGCGATGCCGACTCCGGTGTCGCTCACGTGGAAGGCGAGCACCGGGCCGCCGCGCCGGACGGCGTCGGGCAGGTCGGTCTCGTCGGCGGGCTCGATGCGAAGTTCGACCCGGCCCTGCTCGGTGAACTTGACGGCGTTGGACAGCAGATTGCGCAGCACCTGGCGCAACCGGTAGTCGTCGGTGAGGAGTTCGGCGGGGATCTGCTGGACCGTCCGCACCGTGAAGGCGAGGTTCTTCTGGCTGGTCAGCGGGCGGAAGGTGGCTTCGACGTAGTCGAGCAGCGCGCGCAGCGGCACCGCCTCGATGTTGAGGTCCATCTTTCCGGCCTCGACCTTGGACAGGTCGAGGATGTCGTTGATCAACTGGAGCAGGTCGGAGCCAGCGGAGTGGATGATCCCGGCGTACTCGACCTGCTTGGCGGTCAGGTTGCGGGTGGGGTTCTGGGCGAGCAGCTGGGCGAGGATGAGCAGGCTGTTGAGCGGCGTGCGCAGTTCGTGGCTCATGTTGGCCAGGAACTCCGACTTGTACTTCGAGGCGAGGGACAGCTGGTGGGCGCGCTCCTCCAGTTCCTGGCGGGCCTGTTCGATCTCCAGGTTCTTGGTCTCGATGTCGCGGTTCTGTGCCGCCAGCAGGTCGGCCTTCTCCTCCAGCTCGGCGTTGGAGGCCTGCAACTCGTCCCGGCGTGCCTGCAACTCCTGTGAGCGGACCTGGAGTTCGGCGGTGAGCCGCTGGGACTCGTCGAGCAGCTCGTCGGTGCGGGCGTTGGCGATGATGGTGTTGACGTTGACGCCGATGGTCTCCATGAGCTGGTCGAGGAAGTCCAGGTGGACCTGGGTGAACGGCTGGACGGAGGCCAGTTCGATGACGCCGAGGACCTGGTCCTCGACCACGATGGGCAGCACCACCAGGGACAGCGCCCCGGTGCGGCCGAGGCCGGAGGAGGCGGCCAGGTAGTCCGGCGGCAGGGCGTCGACGGTGATGGCGCGCCGGCTGCGCGCGGCCTGGCCGACGAACGACTCGCCGAGGCGGAAGCGGGTGGGGCGCTCGCCGTCGGGGAAGGCGTAGGAGCCGACCAGCTGGAGCACCGTCCCGACGGGGCTGTCCTCGGCGAGGTAGAAGACGCCGCACTGCGCGCCGACGAGGGGGGCGAGTTCGTCCATGACGGACTCGGCGACGACCCCGAGGTCGCGCCGGCCCTGCATCAGGGCCGAGAAGCTGGCGAGGTTGGTCTTGAGCCAGTCCTGCTCCTCGTTGGCGCGGGTGGTCTCGCGCAGCGACCCGACCATGGCGTTGATGTTGTCCTTGAGGTCGGCGACCTCGCCGGAGGCGTCCACGCTGATCGAGCGGGTGAGGTCGCCGGCGGCGACGGCGCTGGTGACCTCGGCGATGGCGCGGACCTGCCGGGTGAGGTTGCCGGCCAGCTCGTTGACGTTCTCGGTGAGGCGCTTCCAGGTGCCGGAGACGCCCTCCACCTCGGCCTGGCCGCCGAGCCGGCCCTCGGTGCCGACCTCCCGGGCGACCCTGGTCACCTCGTCGGCGAAGGAGGACAGCTGGTCGACCATCGTGTTGATGGTCTCCTTCAGTTCCAGGATCTCGCCGCGCGCGGTGACGGTGATCTTCTGCGACAGGTCCCCGCGTGCGACCGCCGTGGCCACCTGGGCGATCGCGCGGACCTGGCCGGTGAGGTTGCCGGCCATGAAGTTCACCGAGTCCGTGAGGTCGCGCCACGTCCCCGAGACGCCCTTCACGTCGGCCTGGCCGCCCAGGATGCCCTCGGTGCCGACCTCCCGCGCCACCCGGGTCACCTCGCCGGCGAACGAGGACAACTGGTCGACCATCGTGTTGACGGTGTTCTTCAGCTCCAGGATCTCGCCCCGGGCATCGACGGTGATCTTCTGCGACAGGTCCCCCTTGGCCACCGCGGTGGCGACCTGGGCGATGTCCCGCACCTGGGTGGTGAGATTGCCCGCCATCGCGTTGACCGAGTCGGTCAGGTCCTCCCAGGTGCCCGACACCCCGGGCACCTGGGCCTGGCCGCCGAGCCGGCCCTCGGTGCCGACCTCCCGGGCGACCCTGGTCACCTCCGAGGTGAACCGCGACAGTTGGTCGACCATGCCGTTGAACACCGTGGCGATCTCGCCCAGCAGCCCGTCCGCGTCGCCCGGCAGCTTGGTGCTGAAATCGCCGTCGCGCACCGCCGTCAACCCGGCCAGCAGCAGCCGCAGTTCCGGCTCGCCCACCTGCGCGGCGCCCGCCCCCTCGTCCGGGCGGTGCTGTGAGTCGCGGGACGGGGTCGGGCCAGCCATCGAACGTCGCCTCCGTGGAACGCCGGGCCGACTGGCCCGAATCCGGTCGTGGGCACCCCGAAGGACGGGCCGGGGGACCTGGCCGTCGTTCCAGGTGTTGTACCGCCCTCGGAGGCTACCCCAGCCCGCACACCGCCGGACAACGGTTGCCCCCCGGCCGTGCCGCCCGACCGCCGCCCGGACGCGCGTCCGCGCCCCGGACAGGCCGCCGCCCACCTCGGAGCCGTTGCGGGCTTCACGAAACCTCCATGGGGGGCGGCTGCATCGATCCGCCGGCACGGGGTACCGGGGGGCAGACCGCGCCGACACGAGAGAGCACGAGAGAGGGAGTCCGATGGCCACGACCACTGGGGAACTGCCCGCCTCCGCCCACCCGTCGACGGGAGGTCCGTCCCGCACGGCCGCTCCTGCCGGAGAGCCCCGGGACCTGCCTTCGCCGGAACTCGCCGACGCCGGAGGGCTTCGGGACCTGCTCCCGCCGGAGCTCGCCGACGCCGGTGACCTGCGGGAGATCGCGCCGGCCGACGCGCGCGAGCTCAACAAGGTGCTGCTGCGCCGGCTCCGCACGCTGGAGGAGGGGACGAAGGAGTACTCGTACGTCCGCGCCACCCTGGTCGAGACGAACCTGTCCCTGGTGAGGTTCGCGGTCCGCCGCTTCAACTCGCACCGCGAGCCGCAGGAGGACCTGCTCCAGGTCGGCGCGGTCGGCCTGATCAAGGCCATCGACCGCTTCGACCCCGACCTCGGCGTCGAGTTCACCACCTTCGCCATACCGACCGTCCTCGGCGAGATCCGGCGCCACTTCCGCGACACCACGTGGGCCGTCCACGTGCCACGCCGCCTCCAGGAGCTGCGCATCCTCCTGGCCAAGGCGCAGGAACGCCTGTCGCAGGACCTGGACCGGGCCCCCACGGTCGCCGAACTCGCCGAGCACCTCGCGCTCTCCCCCGAGGAGGTCGTCGAAGGGCTGACCGCCGCGAACGCGCACACCGCCGGCTCCCTGGACCTCGGCGGCAGCAACGACGACGACGCCCCCGGCCCGCTGGGCGACCGGCTCGGCGAGGACGACCGGGACCTCGCCCTCGTCGACGACCTGGTGGCGCTCAAGCCGCTCATCGCCGACCTGCCGGAGCGGCAACGGCTCATCCTGTCCATGCGCTTCTGCGAGGACATGACGCAGTCGCAGATCGGCGCCCGCCTCGGGCTGTCCCAGATGCACGTCTCCCGGCTGCTCAGCCGCACCCTGCGGCACCTGCGCGACGGGCTGGAGGACGGCTGAGGACGCGTCGCCGCACGAGCCCCGGGCAGGACCAAGCCGGGTGCACACCCCCGTGTTTGGCAGTCCGGCACAACCTCCGTATGGTCGGAAGGCATGGACATGGAGGAGACGACGATGATGCCATTCGACGACGTTCGGGCGGCCGCCGCGCCGGCAGCGTCCCCGCGCCCCGCGGAACTGGTGGTCGAGACCCGTGCCACGGCCTCCGGTGCGGTGGTGTGCGCCCTCGTGGGCGACCTCGACATCGAGACGCTCGCCTCGGCCGCCAACCTGCTCACCAGCGTGATCGCGCAGCGCCGCGGCGCGGTGGTGATCGACCTCGCCGGGGTGGGCTTCTGCGACTCCTCCGGCCTGAACCTCCTGCTCAAGACCCGCCTCGCGGCGGCGGAGGAGGGGCTGGACCTGCACTTGGCCGCCGTGGCGCCCACCGTCATGCGGGTCCTCGAACTGACCGGCGCGCAGGCGGTGTTCTCCATCCACGACTCGGTCGACGAGGCCCTGGCGGCCTGACCGCCCCGACTCGGGCCGCCAGGGCCTCGGTCCGAGGCCGGCCGGCCGCCCGCTCCGGCCCCGGTTCGACGCCGCCACGGGGCATAATCCGAGAACTGCCGGGAAACCGACCGTGCGAGACCGCCGTCGATCCGAAAGGGTGTCCTCACATGACGATGAGCCGGGGAACCCTGGACGGCGACCCGCACCAGCCGGGCCCGGCGCTGCCCGTCGGCGGCCAGCGCAGGCGGCTGACCCTGTCCGGCATCCCCAAACCGGTCGCCCACGCCAGGACCTTCACCGCCCGTGCCCTCGACGACTGGTACGCGTCCGCCGCCGGGCCCGGCGCCGGCGAAGGCACCCTCGCGGACGTCGTCCTGCTGGTGGCGGAACTCGTCGCCAACGCCATGCTCCACGGCGACGGCCCGTTGGAACTGGTCCTGGACGTCACCGGGACCCGCCTGCGGGCCGAGGTCAGCGACCGCAGCCCGACCCTGCCCACCCCGCGTCGCCCGCACGACCCGGCCCTGCCCGGCGGCCACGGCCTGTTCATCGTGGAGCGGACCGCCGACCGGTGGGGCGCCGAACCGCACAGCCACGGGAAGACGATCTGGGCCGAGTTCGACGCCGCGCGGCTGATCCGTAGCTGACCCGCGGCCGACTCGCGGCTGACCTGCGGCTGACCCGTGGCGGCGCCTCGCCGGATCGCACCAGTGCGCCGACTTCGTCATCCGCGCCCGGCCGGGGCCGCCACGCCGACTCCGGTTCAGGGGCCCTTGCGACGGTGGGTGATTGCATGGCGACAGCATGTGTCCCGGCGAGCGTCTCCGCGTCTTTCTCCTGCGGGTACGGGCGGCCCCGGCAGGAGGAGGAAGCGGATGGCGCAGACCCGGCGGCGGGCCGCCGCCCGCCCGGCGCCCGGCGTGGCCCGTCGGCGTCAAGGCTCGGCGGTGCTGCGGTGGTTGAGCACGACCGACCACAAGGCCATCGGCAACCTGTACCTGACGACGGCGTTCGGGTTCTTCCTGTTCGCCGGGCTGCTGGCGATGCTCATGCGCGCGGAGCTCATGCGGCCGGGACTGCAGGTGGTGAGCAACGAGCAGTACAACCAGTTGTTCACCATCCACGGGACGATCATGATGCTGCTGTTCGCCACACCGACGTTCGCCGGTTTCGCGAACGCCGTGATGCCGCTGCAGATCGGTTCCCCGGACGTGGCGTTCCCCCGGCTGAACGCGTTCACGTACTGGGTGTACCTGTTCGGCGGCCTGATGGTGGTCGGGGGCTTCCTGACTACCGACGGCGCCGCGTCGTTCGGCTGGTTCGCCTACGCCCCGCTGAACGGGCCGCTCCACAGCCCGGGAACGGGCGCCGACCTGTGGGCCGTCGGGCTGATCGTGGCGGGTCTGAGCACGATCCTGGGAGCCGTCAACTTCATCACCACCATCGTCTGCCTGCGGGCACCGGGCATGACGCTGTTCCGGATGCCGGTCTTCACCTGGAACGTGCTGTTCACCTCGATCCTCGCGCTGCTCGCCTTCACCCCGCTGACCGCGGCGCTGTTCGCGCTGGAGGCGGACCGCAAGCTGGGCGCCCACGTCTTCGACCCGGCCAACGGCGGGGCGATGCTGTGGCAGCACCTGTTCTGGTTCTTCGGCCACCCCGAGGTGTACATCGTGGCGCTGCCGTTCTTCGGCATCATCTCCGAGGTCATCCCGGTGTTCAGCCGCAAACCGGTCTTCGGCTACTACGGACTGATCGGTGCCACGATCGCGATCACCGCGCTGTCCGCGGTTGTGTGGGCCCACCACATGTTCGCCACCGGCCAGGTGCTGCTGCCGTTCTTCTCCCTGGCCTCGCTGCTCATCGCGGTGCCGACCGGGGTGAAGTTCTTCAACTGGATCGGCACCCTGTGGAACGGCTCGCTCTCCTTCGAGACGCCCATGCTGTTCGCCCTCGGCTTCCTGGTGACCTTCCTCCTCGGCGGGCTGACCGGCGTCCTGCTGGCCGCGCCTCCGATCGACTTCCACGTCACCGACAGCTACTTCGTGGTCGCCCACCTGCACTACGTCCTCTTCGGGACGGTCGTGTTCGCGATGTTCGCCGGCTTCTACTTCTGGTGGCCCAAGATCACCGGCAGGCTGCTGGACGAACGCCTCGGAAGGATCCACTTCTGGATGCTGCTGCCCGCGTTCCAGATCACCTTCCTCGTGCAGCACTGGCTCGGCGCCCAGGGCATGCCGCGCCGCTACGCCGACTACCTGCCCTCGGACGGCTTCACCACCCTGAACACCGTCTCCTCGATCGGTGCGTTCCTGCTGGGCGCGTCGACCCTGCCCTTCCTGTACAACGTGTGGCGCACCGCCAGGTACGGAGTCCCGGTCACCGAGGACGACCCGTGGGGCTACGGGCGCTCCCTGGAATGGGCGACCTCCTGCCCGCCGCCGCGCCACAACTTCCACGCCCTGCCCCGCATCCGCTCCGAAGGCCCGGCCTTCGACCTGCACCACCCGGAGTATTCGCGCATGGCGCTCGAAGGCGAGGAGAACGCGCGGTGAAGACCGAGTCCTACCTGTTCGCGGGCGTCGCGCTGTTCTTCGCCGTCGCCGCTTCGATCTACGGCTGGTTCGCCCGGGAGCCGGCCGGCAAGGCGGCGCTGGTCGTGGCCTTCATGATGTCCACGCTGATCGCGTTCTTCTTCCGGACCCAGTACTCCCGCCGCGGTCGCCGGCCGCAGGACCGCACCGACGCCGAGATCGTCACCGGCGTCGGGCCGCTGGAGTTCTTCGCACCGCGCAGCTACTACCCGCTGCTCACCGCCGCGGGCGTCGCGGTCACCGGGCTGGGGCTGGTGTACGCCTTGTGGCTCTTCCTCATCGGGGCGGGTGTGACGGGCGCCGGCGTCCTGGGCTTCGTCTTCCAGCACGCCCAGCGCGGGCAGTGAGTCCAGCCGGTCGGCGGTCGGCGGTCGGCAGTCGGCAGTCGGTTGTCAGCGCTGACCGCTCACCGCTCACCGCTGACCGCTGACCGCTCACCGCTCACCGCTGACCGCTGACCGCTCACCGCTCGGCGCGTCCCGCGTCGGCGGGCGCGAGCGGCTCCGGCTGCGGCTCGTCCACCGCCGCCGCCATGTTGTCCCGGTAGTACCAGGAGCTCAGGGCGGCCCGCAGCCGTGCGCGCCGCGAGGCGCCCTCGCCCGGCGCCGGCAGGGGAAGCGGGGCGTCGCGCAGGGCCAGCGTGTAGCGCAGGCCGGCGGGAAGCGGCCGGTGCTCGCCGTGGAAGGCACCCTCGACGGCCTCGTGCACGAATCCGGTCTCGTCTCCCTCCGTCACCCGCTCCAGGTCCCGCTCCTGCAAGGCCAGGCACAGGCGCCGGGTGATCCAGAAGGCCACCGCCGGCCCGACGAACAGGCCCACCCGCAGGAACCAGTTCAGGCCCTCCACCGGCACGTCCAGTGCCCGGGCGACGACGTCCTGGCCGCCGGCGACCAGCAGCACGACGTAGAAGCACGTCCCGGCGACAGCCAGCGCCGTCCGGGTCTGCCGGTTGCGGGGGCGGTCGCACAGGTGCTGCTCGCCGCTCCCCGGGGTGATCCAGCGCTCGAAGAACGGATAGCCGTACAGGGCGGCGAAGAACAGCAGCGGGAACAGCACGGCCGGAATCAGCGGGTTCCAGGCGACGGTGTGGCCCCACAGCCGCGTCTCGGCCCCGGGCATCAGCCGCAGCGCGCCCTCGATGAACCCCATGTACCAGTCCGGCTGCGCGTCGGTGGAGTCCTGGTCGGGGCGGTAGGGCCCGTACAGCCAGATCGGGTTGACCTGGGCGATGGCGGCGGCCAGCGCCAGCACCCCGAAGACCATCGCCATCAGGCCCGCCGTCTGGACGCTGAAGTGCGGGAAGAGGGGCTTCCCGACGACGTTGCGGTTGGTGCGTCCGGGCCCGGCCCACTGGGTGTGCTTGAGGTGGAAGACCAGGATCAGGTGCGCGGTGATCAGGCCGAGCAGGAGACCCGGCAGCAGCAGGATGTGCGCGCTGTACAACCGGGGGACGATGTCGTGCCCGGGAAGCTCCCCGCCGAAGAGGAAGAAGCTCAAGTAGGTGCCGACCAGCGGGACCGACAGGATGAAGCCCTGGGCCGTGCGCAGGCCGGTGCCGGAGAGCAGGTCGTCGGGCAGCGAGTAGCCGGCGAAACCCTCCAGCAGGGCGAGTTGGAACAGCGTCAGTCCCACCAGCCAGTTGACCTCCCTGGGGCGGCGGAACGCGCCGGTGAGGAAGATGCGCAGCAGGTGCGCGCAGATCGCGGCGGTGAACACCAGTGCCGCCCAGTGGTGGATCTGGCGGATCAGCAGGCCGCCGCGCACGTCGAAACTGATCGACAGCGTCGAGGCGTACGCCTGGGACATCCGCACCCCGCGAAGCGGTGGGTACGTTCCGGCGTACACGATCTCGGTCATGGACGGTGTGAAGAACAACGTCAGGAAGACGCCGGTCAACAGCAGCAGCACGAAGGTGTAGAGCGCCAACTCGCCGAGCAGGAAGGACCAGTGGTCGGGAAAGACCTTCCGGAGCAGGCCCTTGGCCCCGTCGAACAGCGGCAGCCGCCGGTCCAGCGCGACCGCCGTGCTCCGGGCGGCCCGCTCCGCCCGCCGCCCGGCCCGCGCCCTCCACCTCGACAGCCGCACGCCGTTCCTCCCGTCCGCTCCGATCGTGTGTCCCGATAGCCATATCCCGTGGCGGCGGGACGGCCGGACGGGGCTCGCCCACCACTACGGGCTTCACTCGGACGGCCGCGGCTCGGTGCTCCTCCGCCCTCCCAGGTTCCGGCGTCGGCCCGCTGACCTGCGGATTCTCCCCGAGCCCTGGTCTGGAGGCAGCGGGCCGACCCACGGACGGCGGGCGTGAACGGACCCCCGCGCTCCGGTCGGGACGTTCACGAAATGATGGCTGCGGGTAGTCGAGTGGGTGCGAAAGGTCATCAGGTGGGGGGTGCGGCAGGGAGCGACGATGCCGGAACACGAGCAGTTCGGCGTGCGGGCCGAGGCGGACGGGCCGGCGAGCCGGACCGGAAGAGTCCCGCCCCAGGCGAGTCCGGAGGAGGCCCCCGGGGCCGCCCCCGCCCCCGGGGAAGGCCCCGCCCCCGCCTCCGGGGAAGGTCGAGTTCAGGGGGAGGGCCGGGCGCCCGGCCGGCCGGCGCCGCCCAGGGCGGAGAGCGGACCCGCCGATGCCGACGGCACGGCGGCCTGGCCGGACCTGATGCTGCCGCTGCTGCGTACCCCGACCACCGACCGCCCGCTGGTGACCGGCGAACCCGGCGCGAACGACCCGGGGCCGGCCGCGGTGGCCGCCGTCCTGGACCTCGCACTGCTGGTGGGCGAGCTGATGCTGGCCTGCGGCGAGGCCGCCGAGGACGTCGAGGCCGCCATGCTCGCCGTCGCGCAGGCCTACCGGGCCCAGCCCTGCGACCCCCAGGTCACCTTCACCCGGGTGGCGATCTCGTACCAGCCGGGCCCCTCGGAGCCGCCCGTGACGGTCGAGCGGTCCGTGCGCCACCCGGCCGGGGACTACGCGCGGCTGGCCGTGCTCTTCCGGCTGGTCACCGAGATCACGACCGGCGGACTCGTCGTCGACGACGCCCACCACCGGCTGAGGGCCGTGCGCCGGCACTGCCGCCACTACCCCGCGTGGCTCCTGGTCCTGTCCTCCGGCCTGCTGGCCGGCGCCGCGACGCTGCTGGTCGGCGGCCGGGCCGACGCCCGGGCCTGGCTGGTGTTCGTCAGCGCCGTCGCCGCGGCACTGGCCGGCGACCGGCTCTCGGCGCTGGTCGGACGCCACGACCTCCCGGAGTTCTACCGGATCGCGACGGCCGCGACCCCGGCGGCGGCGATCGGCATCCTGCTGTCCTTCAACGGGCTGAACCTGGGCGGATCGGTGGTGATCACCGGAGGGCTGTACACGCTCCTGCCCGGATGGCCCATGGTGGCGGCGGCGCAGGACGGCCTCGCGGGTTTCTACCTCACCGCGGCCGCACGCCTGATGGAAACGCTGTACATGATGGCCGGCGTGGTGGTCGGGGTGATGACCGTGCTCTACATCGGCGTCAACAACGGCGCCGACCTGGCGGCCCGACCCGTCCCGGTCGCCGCGTCGAACCCGCCGCTCCAACTGGTGGCGGCGCTCCTGCTCACCCTGACCTTCGCGGTGCTGCTCAACACCGAGCCGGGCACGCTGCCGGCCGTCCTGCTCAACAGCGGGGTCGGCTGGACGACGTACGGCGTGCTGGTCAACGCCGGCGGCGAGCCCATCATGGCCACCGGCCTCGCCGCCGGGCTGGTGGGCCTGTCCGGCCAGCTCATGGCCCGCTACCGGGGAAGCTCCTCGCTGCCGTACGTCACCGCGGCCCTGGGGCCGCTGCTGCCCGGCTCGTTGCTGTACTTCGGGCTGCTCGCCTTCGTCCGGGGCGAGCCCGAGATCGGGCTCGTCGGCGTCGGGCGCGCCACGGCCACGGCGATGGCGGTGGCGATCGGCGTGAACCTGGGCCGCGAGGTCGCCCGGCTGTTCCTCCCCGCCCCGGGCGTGGTCCCGGCGCCCGGCCGCAGCGCCGGGCGGCACCGCCGCTGAGGGCCGGCCGCCACCGTCGCTGACGGCCGGCCGCCACCGTCGTTGAGGGCGAGCCACCTCCGCCGCTGAGGGCGGCGGGCGGCGGGCGGCGCCGTGCGGCTGTCAGCGTCGGCACCCACGTGGTGCCGGGGCCGACAGCCGCACGAGCCGGTGAACGGGCGGATCAGGGGTTGGGGCGGGTGGTGCAGAAATAGGACGAGTGGATCAGTAGTAGTGACGACGCCCGCCGACGGCGTGCCCGACGGAGCCCGCGATCCACAGGACGAGGCCGATGACGGCCAGGATGATGCCGATGGTCCACAGGATCGAGATCCCGGTGACGAAACCGACGATGAGCAGGATGACGCCGAGGACGATCACGAGGTCCTCCCGTGTGGTGACTGGGACGGTTGTCAGGAGGGGCGGTCCGGCCGCTCGATGGTGGTGCCGGAACCGTCCGGGGGTGGTGGAGCCGTCGCTTCTCCGGCCGCGCCCATGATCCGCGTGTACCGCTCTGCGGGCCGGGCAAACCATCCTGCCCGCAGCGGAATGGGTCGGTTCCCCGCTCGGGCATGCCCGGCCCTTCGCCGAGCGGTCGTCGCCGTCGACCGTGGCGGGTCAGGACCGCATCCGGTCGAGGACGGCGTCGATGTCGAGGTGGTCGGATTCGGTGCCGGCCGGCACCAGGGCGAAGGAGTCGAGGAGGAAGGCCGTCACGGCGTCCACGGGAATGCTGATCACGGCCCGGCCGTTTTCGGCGCACAGGGTGACCAGGACCCGGCCCGCCCGCCCGGGCGCGACCGTCACGTCCCCGTGGCCGGCGGGGGCGTGGCGGCCCTCGTCCAGCAGGTCACGCGAGAAGACCCACTGCGCCTCCCCGCCGCCCCCGAGGGGCGGGAAGACCAGGCACACCGCGTACGGCAGCGAGGTGTCGAAGCGCAGTTGCGCCTCGACGGTCACGTCGGGGAACGGGCCTTCGGGCAGCGTGACGGCGGTGGACCAGGAGGTGACGACGGTCATGCGACGGACTCCGTTTCTGGCTGTGGCGCCGGGTTGTCCGCAGCGGCACCGAGCGCCGGCGGCGGCAGCGCTCGGCTACCCGCCCCGGGCCGATTCATGGCCCTGATGCGGCAACCCCGCGTGCGCGGTGTGTTCGCTCGTGCACGGACCGTTCCGGCGCGGCCAGGGCCGGTGTGGCCCGTTCCGGCGCGGTTCCCGGCGCGAGGCGGGTGGTTTCCGTCCGGCGAGAAGGGGCAGCCGCCGCGTGGTCCCGCTGCCCGGCCGGTCGTTCGTCCTCGTCCCGGACGCCCCGGCGCCTCGGAGCACCGTCCTCCGGGGGTCGGGAAACGGCCCGTCGAGGCCGAACCGCCGGGTGGAGGGCCCGCCAGCACCGCGGGGGCCGGCCGACGGCTCCCCCGACCCGGAAGGAACTCAGCGATGGGTATCGTCATCAGCAGCCCGCTGCCGGACAGCGAACGCAAGACGACCGGGGAGGCCCTGCAAGGCACCCTGGTCGATCTGCTGGACCTGTCCCTGGTGGCGAAGCAGACGCACTGGAACCTCTACGGGCCCCGGTTCCGCTCCGTCCACCTCCAGCTCGACGACGTGGTCGCCACCGCGCGCGACTACGCCGACCAGGTGGCCGAGCGCGCCGCCGCGATCGGGGTCAGCCCGGACGGACGGGCCGCCACGATCGCCGCCACCAGCAACCTGCCCGACTTCCCCGAGGGCTGGACGGCCGACGTGACGGCCGTCCAGAACCTGGTGAAGGCCTTCGCCGCCGTGATCGAACGGATGCGGGTGCGCATCGACGAGACCGGTCCGGCGGATCCCGTCAGTCAGGACCTCCTGATCGGACTCACGGCCGAGCTGGAGAAGCACAGCTGGATGTTCCAGGCCGAGAACCAGCACTGACGGCACCCTGTCGACCGCGACGGGCCGGGGCCGGGGTGCGGGCCCCGGCCCGTCGCCGGGCGCGCCGCCTTGGCCGTTCGCGGGCCCCGGCGCGCGCGGTGCGGTCGGCAGGGCGGTCCGGCCGTCAGTGCTTCTCGTCCTGGCCCTCGCGGGACTGCGTACGGCGGGACCGCGTACGGCGCGACTGCGCACTGGCTGCGGACCTGCGGTGGCGTACGCGCCAGACGATGAGGGCGATGACGACCGCCGCGGCGAGCAGGGCGGCGACGACGCCGCCGACCGTGCCCTCGACCTTGGTGTAGGCGGCCCCCGCGAAGTAGCCGAGGAGGGTGAACCCGACGCCCCAGGCGAGGCCGCCGAGGGCGTTGAAGAGGAGGAAACGGCGGTACGGCATGCGGGAGACGCCGGCCAGCGTCGGCACCACGGGGCGGAAGAAGGCGACGAAACGGCCGAAGAAGACGGCGGCCGGCCCCCGCCGGCGGATCAGGTCACGGGCCTTGTCGACCTGCTCCTCATGGCGTCGCAGCATGCGCGTGTCGAGGACCGCCGGGCCGATGCGGCGGCCGATCTCGTAGGCGACGGAGTCCCCCAGGACGGCCGCGCCGACCACGGCGAGGACCAGCCAGCCGATGGACACCCTGCCCTGGTGCGCGAGGAAACCGCCGAGGACGGCGGCGCTCTCGCCGGGGATGAGGAAGCTGAAGAAGAGGGCGTCCTCGGCGAAGACGAGGGCGGCGACGACTGCGTACACGACCGGGCCGGACAGGCCGTCCAGCCAGTCGGTGATCGAGTGCATCAGCCACCCCGTTCGGGATCTGCCGCCCCTTGCGCCTCAATGTAACGCGTGCGTCGAGGGCCGGGGGAGCGGCCGATGAGCAGCCTGCCGGACTGCCGGACTGCCGGACTGCCGGACTGCCGGACTGCCGGACTGCCGGACTGCCGGACTGCCGGGCCGCCCGGACCGGGCCCACTGCGCGTTCGGTCCGAAGCGTCGGCTCGCGCTGAGGAGGCGACCGGCCGTCGGCCGCCGCCCGCGCGCTCGACGCGGTGGGTGCGGTGGGTGCGGTGCTCAGTGTGCGGCGGTTTCCGCCGGGTGGGCGTCGTCCTCGCGGTGCTCCTGGGCAGCCGTTTCGGTGGCGTCGGGTGCGGGGTCCTGCCTGGCGGCCTGGCACGTGCTGCAGGTGAGCCAGTGCGGTGGAGGTTGGTGGGCGTAGCGGTGCGGGGCGAGGGTCATTCCGTCGGTGTCCAGGCCGCACAGGGTGCGGAGGCCGCAGGTGCCCGAGGCTTCCGCGGGGGCGACGTGTACGCGGCGCACCGGGCTCTCCGGGTCCGCCGGGGTGTGGTCGGGGCCGAGGAGCCGCACGTTGGTCGGCATGTCTAGCTCAAGTACGACGACGATGTCCATCTTCTCAACGTCGCTGCTGGGCCGGTCCGCCGCACCCGCTCGGTGGCATCCGGACCAGCCCGGGCCACCCCCGGAGGACGGGCTCCGACCGGCCGCGTGCGCGACGGCAGAGAACGCGACGGCAGAGAGCCTGAAGGTGTGCCCCGCCCCAGCACGACGCCCGTGATCGGTGGAGACGTGGCGCCGGCGGGCGATCACCCCAGGTACCGCGACGGGGTGAAACCCGCGCGGGCCGTGACGCCGTACGTGCCGGGGCGCGCTGACGTGCAGTTGCAGGCTCCGGGCGGGGTCGCCCGCCTCTCCCCAGCGCGGCGGTCACTGCGTGCGCAGGGCGCGCTCGCACTCCTGGCACCGCTGGTCGGCGAGCGTGGGCGGGTACCAGGGCTCACCGGGCCGGACCGGCCGGTAGTGCGTGTGTTCCATCGGGCCGGTCTCCAGCCCGCACAGCGTGTACGGCTGCGGGTCCTCGGGCACGTCGGGATCGGCCCCGGCGGCGTGCACCGCGATCACGGCGGGTTCGGTGCCTTCCGCACTGTCCGTGCCTTCCGCACCGTCCGTGCCTTCCACACCTTCCGCACCGATGGCCCCGTCGGGCTCCAGCTCGAAGAGCACGATGATCGATGCCATGCACCGAGCCTCGGCCATCGCCGGCGGACCCACATCCGGAGGTGGGCCTTTCGAGGCGAGCACCCTTGCCCGGTTCCCGTGCCCTCCCCGGTGCCCGTTCCTGGTTCCGGTGCTGCCCGACGACGGCATGGATCGCGCCCGTCGGGGCCTGCTGCCATGCTCGGGTGATCACACCTCGTGCACGGAAGGAGTCCGTCGATGATCGTGCCGCCCGCGCTGGAACGGTGTCCGGGCGGGCTGCGGTGAGGGGCTGGGTGGTCGGGGCCGTCGGCGAACCGGACGAGCCCGGCGAGCCGGGGCGGTTGCTGGTGGTGCTCGTCGACGGTCGGCGGTTGGTGACGCGCGAGTTGTCCGGGCAGGAGCGGGCCGAGCTCGGGTCGCCCGTCGCCGGGCGGCTTCGAAAGCCGCATCCGGGCGCGCGGTCGATGGTGCGCTGGCTGCGCCCGGTGCTGGCCGTCGTCGTCGAGCTGGAAGCCGGTCAGGTGTGCCGCATAGCCTTGCCCGCGACGGGCGACTGAGAAATTCGCAGCCACCCTTGAGCACGGGCCGTCACGAACAGCGGTGGTGCGGGCGCCTGCCGCGTTCGGGCGCAGATCGGATACACGATGATGACCGAACAGCGCTGCGCGCCGAGCGTCGGCGAGGCCCCCTCATCCCGGTCGGCGGCGACAGCCGGCCGGCCTTCCCCACCTGGGCCGAGGCCACCCTGTTCCCGGCGCTGCGCACCGCGCTCCGAGCCGGATCCGGACCCGTCGGCGCCACCGCGGCGGCCGTCGTGGGGTTCACCCGATTGCCCAGCGTCCGTCCGGCCGGCCCCGGGGCGGACCGGGTGCCCGGGGGCGGGCCGCGTCCGGGCGACGTAGGTTGCGGGCATGACCAGTGACGAGACGACGATCCCGGCGGTAGGGGTGCGCCTGCTGGACGAGGTGTTCGACGCGATCGAGGCGGCCAACGGCCGCCCGCAGCCGTGGACCGGTTTCGACCACGGGATCCTGGGGGCCTACCGATGGGCCGCCGGCGCCCAGGTCGCGGCGCCCCTCACCGCTGCCGCCGCGCTCGGCGCCACCGGGCCGTGCCGGGCGCAGCTCCTGGCCGAGTGCCAGGCCGCCGCCGTCCGTCTGCGCGACACCTCGGCCTTGGTCTCGGCCTCGGGTGGGGGCGACGGCGCGGACGAAGGCGCGAACGCCGCGTACGCCCTGGGCGCCTACCAAGCGCTGGCCTGGCTCTGCGGCCACCACGAAGACCGCCCCTGACCCGGCCGCCCGAAGTGTCGGCATCGGCCCGCCGACCTGTCTGCATCGCGCACCCGCGCACAGGGAGACGACACCGCGGTGAGGGACGAGACGCCTCAGGAACGGGCGACCGGCTCTGGAGCGAGACCGTCACAGCATGAAACCCGAACTCATCCACGTCGCCGGCCACTTCATCGCCACCGGCCTCGTCACCCTGGCCCTGACCATCGCCGCCGCCCTGCTGCTCCTGCTGCGCACCGCCACCGGCAACCCGGTCGCCGCGTGGGCCCTCAGCGCAGCCGTCCTCCTCTGGTTCACCACCACCTGGCTTGTTCTGCCCCAGATCGTGCTGCGGCGTACGGCCGCCCGCCGGACGGCTCCTTAGCGCCGGTCCTGCACGCGTCCGGATCCCGTCGTGGCGTCGTGGCCGGAGCGGCGCCAGGAACGGCAGGGCCCGCCAACCGGATCTCCGAGGCCGTGCGAACGCGTCGCGATCGACGTTCGGGGTAGACGCCGGGGCAACCCGAGGAGGAGAGGCCGTGCCAGCCGGTTCGAGCAAGAAGCAACCACCGGGCCCGCGAGGCCGCCTCCAGAGCGCACCGAATCTGCCGACCGACCTGATGAGAAGGGCTACGCCATGAGCACGCACGACACGGGCACCACCCCCGCGGAGCACGACGCCCCGCGGGACGGCGACGGCACCGTACGGGAGCGGTCCGCTGAGGAACGGAACATCGTGGCGCCCACCCCGAAGGACGTCCGCGCCAAGGCCGACGAGCCCGCCGACGCCGACGACGCGCCCACCCCGCCCGCAGCCGGCACCCAGGCCCCCTGACCGGCGACACTCCCGCCGTCCCGCGACGGCGTGCTCGGCAGGCGCACCAGGTCGGCTGCCGGTGAACCGGGGCCCGGCGAGCTGCTATCACCCGATTCGCCGAAGTCGCCAAGACCCACGTTGGGTAGTTCGTGATCCCGTACGCTGCTTGCTCACCAGGTGGGGCTGGCATGAGGGGGCGTGGGGATGGCCGGTGGAGAGCGTGGGCGCAGGGCTGCGATCGTCCGGTACTGGCGGGCTGTGGAGTTGTTCAGCCCGCAGAAGGTCGACGGGGTGGATCCGTCGAAGGACGTCTATCCGGTCTGGGACGGCCGACCGCTGCCGTGGGAGCCGGACCACCGGCTCCGCCGGCGCTCGCCGGGCCGCGGGCGATCTTGGCAGCACACGGTGTACGCGGGCGTGTTTGAACTCACCGCACTGCGTGACACGCTGCTCGGCGTGTTCGGCACCGACGGGCCCACCGAGGACTTCGACGGCCGTTTGGGCGGCCAGAGCGCGGTGCTCTGCTTCTCGGTCAACGACCAGGGGCTGCTGCTCAAGGACAGCGTGACGATCTCGTCGTGCGCGTGGGCGGTGGGCCGGGCCCTGCGCCCGGGGCCGGCGGACCCGGCCTGGCTCGACGGCTTCGAGAAGGACTCGGAGCTGTGCGTCTCCACCCTCCTGGAGCTGGGCGACGGTCGGCTCCCGGTGGTGGAACAGCGGCGAGGAGCGGGCGGCGCGCCCTCCGGACCCGGATCGGCGCTCGGTGCGATCGCGGGTGTGGCGGTCGATGTCGTGCTCGGCGCGGCCGTCGGCGGGATCGCCTCGACGGTGGGCACCGTGGCGGGTGCCGCGCTGGGCTCGATCACCCAGGCGGTCGCCGAGACGCTGACCGGATCGGCGGCGGACTCGCTCGCGGACCGGGTCAGCAGCCGGGTGAGCGATCACGTGACCCAGCGGGTGGAGGGAGCCCTCGACGGCGCCCTGCACCCCGCGGGTGGTGCCGATTCCGACGCTCTGCATTCCGGGGACGACGCGGAGGCGGCGGAAGAAGCCCAGGAGTCGGACCCGACGAGCGATCTCCCCGTTCCGTTGGGCCTGAAACCGCTTGATGTCAGGGACCTCGCGGCCGTCACCCGCTGGGTCGCCGAGCAGCTCGGGATCGCGGAGGCGCTGCGGCCGGACGCCGTGCGGGTGAAGAGCTACACCGTCCGGGAGTCGCAGAGCGCGGAGAGCGACCAGTCCGACTTCCTCAACAGTTTCATCGCCGCGGACCTGGAACAGGTGACTGCGGCGCTCGCGGAGGGCAGGTCGGGACGGGCGCTGGAGGAGTATCTGCGGCCCACCGCAACTCTGGACTCCGGCCGCCGGACCGACGTGCGGCAACAGCCGCAGATCCTGCTGGACGGTGTCCGTCCGACAGCCGCCCCGCTCGGCCGGTGGCCCGGCAGGAGTGACCAACCCCTGGTCCTCAGCCAGCAGTTCGCGGTGAACAGCGCGTTGGCAGAGCTGGGTGGCGCCGGGGGCAGCGGCCTCTACGCGGTCAACGGGCCGCCCGGCACGGGCAAGACCACCATGCTCCGGGACCTGATCGCCGCCTTGGTGGTGCAACGTGCTGAGCGGCTGGCGGCGTTGGTCTCTCCGGCGGACGCGTTCGGCAAGGTCCACACCTGGAGTTCCGGCCAGTGGAACCGGAGGCTTCACGGGCTGCGGGAGGAGCTGACGGGCTACGAGATCGTCATCGCGTCCGCCAACAACGGCGCGGTCGAGAACGTGACGACCGAGATCCCGTCCGCAGCCGCGGTAGCCGAGGAGTGGTGCGAGGAGGCCGACTACCTCTCAGCACAGGGCAGGCTGCTGCTGGGCGGCGCGGACGCGTGGGGAGCGGTCGCGGCACCTCTCGGCAATCGCGCGAACCGCTCCCAGTTCGTCAGCCGCTTCTGGTGGGGCAAGGAGATGCAGGAGACGGCCGACCCGCGACGCCCCGGACAGAGCCGCCGACAAGCCGTGTCCACCGGCCGGGGTCTGCGTGATCTCCTGCTCCGGCAGAAGGAGTTGAACGGCGACGCCAGACCTGGCCCGGATCGGAACCCGCTCGGTGGCAGCCGCGTGCCAGGTGCCCCAGATGCACCGGACGCGCCGGCCACCGCCGCGCTGGGCGAGCCCTGGCCGCTGGCGGTGCGCCGCTTCACCCAGGCGCGCCAGGCCGTCCAGGAACTGGCCGCGACCAGGGAGGCCGCGGCCGCCGCACGCGACAGCCGGGAGCTCCTGGCGCGACAGCTACGGGGTGCCGAAGCCGCTGTGGCAGCGGCCCGGGCGAACAAGGCCCCGGCCGAGCGCGCACTGGCCGACGCGCACGCCGCGGCGCAGAGCGCGACTGAACGGCTGGCGGCCACGCAGCAGACCGAGCACCAGGTGTCCACGACGTTGGCCGAGGCCCAGGCCACCGTGGAGCTGCGCCGCGGAGTGTGCCAGTCGCGGCTCGACGACCTGCGCTCGTACGACGCGCGGCAGCGTCCTCGCCGGCTACGCGCCTGGCTCTCCTCAGATGCGGAGGAGAGGTGGCTGCGTGGGCGGGAACCGCTGGTGAGTGCTCTGGCTCAGGCCGAAACAGCATGGGAGGCATCGGAGACCGCGCTCGGCCGACTCGGCGAGCTCCTCGCCGGCGCACGAGCCGCCGGCAAGGAGGCCGCTGCCGCCGAGGCCGCGGCGCAGCGCTCGCGCGCGAGCCGACTGGACGGCCTGCGCCGCGCGGAACAGGCCGTCACCGCTGCCGAGCAGGCAGCCGCCACGGCTCGGACCACCGCCGACATCGCCGCCCGCAAGGTCTCCGATGCGACGCGACGGTGGCGCGCACACGTGCCGGCCGAGGACTGGGCCGCACTCCCCGGAGACCCGCAGGCCGATGGCCGGCGGGAGATGTCCGCCCCCTGGATGGACGAGGAGTTCAGCGCCGCCCGCACCCGAGTGTTCCTCGCCGCGCTGGATCTGCACAGGGCCTTCCTCGCGGCGGAGGCGAAGCGCCTGCTCACCAGCTTTCAGGCGGTGATGGAAGTGGTGGGCGGCGACGCCCCGAAGGACCTGCCGCCGGAAACCGTCCGGGCCGCCTGGCAACTGTTGTTCCTGGTCGTGCCGGTGGTGTCGACGACCTTCGCCTCGCTGGACCGCCTCTTCGCGGGCCTTGGCTCCGAGGCCCTGGGCTGGCTGTTCATCGATGAGGCGGGGCAGGCCACCCCACAGCAGGCGGTCGGCGCACTCTGGCGGGCCCGCCGGGCGGTCGTCGTCGGCGACCCGTTGCAGCTCGAACCTGTCGTGACGGTGCCGTGGACGGCACAGCAGCGGCTTCGCACCCACTACGGAGTGGCGCAGGAGTGGGCGCCCGGTCGCACCTCGGTCCAGCGGGTCGCCGACCGCCTCGCCCGGTGCGGCACCTGGCTCCCGGCCCAACTCCCCGACGGCGAGACGGAGGTGTGGGTGGGGTCACCGCTCCGGGTGCACCGCCGTTGCGACAATCCGATGTTCGAGATCAGCAACCGTATTGCCTACGACGGGTTGATGGTGTTCGGCACGGGTGAGCGAGCGCCCTATCCGATCGCCGACCGCAGCGTCTGGCTGGACGTTGTCGGGGGCGAGTCCGACGGCAAGTGGGTGGCTCAGCAGGGGCTCGTGCTGGGCAGGGTGCTGGATCTCCTCGGGGAGCGGCTGCGCGCGCAGATCGAGCAGGAGGAGTTGGAGTCCGCACTACGAGAGGGCCGGCAGCCGGTGGACCTCAGCACCACGACGGCCGCCGAGGTGCGCGAGCGACTCGGCAAGTCCGTGTTCGTGGTGAGCCCGTTCCGTGAGGTGGTCGCCGAGGCGCGCCGGACGGCCGGAAACCGGCTTCCCGCCAAGCGGGTCGGCACGGTGCACACCACCCAGGGCAAGGAGGCGGACGTGGTCATCCTGCTGCTGGGTACCGTGGCATCCCAGAACGGAGCCCGCGACTGGGCGGCTGCCAGCCCCAACCTCCTCAACGTCGCAGTGAGCAGGGCCCGGAGACGACTGCTCGTCATCGGCGACCGGGGACTGTGGGGCCGGCACCGCCACTTCGATGTCCTGGCCGACCACAGGGGCTTGGCCCAATTCGACGCGTCCGGCTGGCTGAACGGCTGACGGGTTCCGTCGGCTCGCCCACGGGTGATCAACGACAGGTGAGGCGTGACCGCCTCCGTCAGGTGCTTGTGCGGCCGCTGATGTGCGCGGCGACCAGTTCGCTCAGGGGGTGCAGAGCCTCGGGAACCAGCAACGGCAGCAACGGGATCGCCCGCGTCCAACTCCCGTCGGCGAGCAGTTCCCGGAGGAGGCCCCGGGCTGCAGCCCTGTCGGCGTCGGTGCGGTCGGGGCGGCCTCCCGCATGAGCGAGCGCGAGGCAGAGCTGAACAGTGCTGTCCTCGGACTCCTCGACGGACAGGACTGCGGGCGCCGCCGCCAGGATGTGGGCGGCAGCAGCCAGCGCAGCGGCACGCGCCGTCGGTGTCGGTGCTGCGTTCGCGGTGCGCAGGGCGTTGGCAGCATCGCCGTCCAGGGAGCCGAGCAGGGCGAGCTCAGCATGGGGAGCCCGTTCGGGTCGCAGGGAGCGCAGCCACTCCTCCAGCTCACCCGCGGCGCGTCCCGGTGAGGGCGCGCAGCCGAGCCGCCGCAGCAGGGCCAGGAGCGTCGTCTCCTCCCGGTCCCAGGTTTGTCGAGGCCTGTTCGTGAACTCCGCGGCGAGCCGGATCGCTTCGCTGAGCTCCGGATCCGGTCGCGTCGGATCGGGGAGTGCGAGCAGCAGTTCTGCCAGCGCCGGAAGTTGGCCGACCGGGCGGCCGGCGACGATGCGCCGCCGTACCAGTTGGACCGCTGGTCCGATCAGTTCAGCGGCACGTTCCGGATCATGCCGTGCCAGGCCGGCGGCGACGAGAACCAGCGTGCGTCGAGCCCTCCTGCCCCGTACGGAAGAAGAAGCCTCGGCGTCTGCCGACTCCTCCATCCGGGCCACCGCCACCGCCGCCTCCGCGTCCCCTGCATGGGCCAGGGCCTGCGCGACGGCTCCTCGCACGGCGAAGTGCGGCGTGCGAGGGATGAGCCGGGCGGCCTCGTGGGCGTACGCAACCGCCTCCGGTGAGCGACCGCCGAGTGAGCACCCCATGGACAGCGCGGCCAAGTGCCGGGCGCGGTCGCCTGGTTCCGTCGAGATGCTGATCAGCTGTTCGGCCTGTCCGAATTCACCGGTCATACCGAGCGCCCGGACCAACTCCTCGGCCGAGCCGGCGCTCAGAGCGATCGGCGCGTCGGGGAGCGAGGAGCGGACAGCGGCCTCCAACTGTTCGCGCCCGAGCTCGAGGTTGCCGCAGTGCACCAGCTGCTCCGCGTACCGGAGCCGGGTGACCGGACCGACGAGGGGCTCGTGGTTCCCGAGCGCCGGGCTTCGGCCCGGGGCGGTAGACGGTGAGGGTTCTTCGTCCGTCCGGACACGACGCCGTGCACTTCGGGTCGGGGGAGCCTGGGCGCGGTTCCGTTTGGCTTTCCGTTCCTTCGTCAGGGCCTTCGCGCTCGCGTCGACCTCCCTCCGGTGGGCCCGTCGCCGCTCCTCCTTCGCCGCGAGATGGGCGGCGTGCTCTGCTGCCACCTGTTCGTCGACTGCTGAGAGAAAGGCCTCCGCCCGCTCCAGTTGGTCGTCGCCGAGAACGCCTGTGCGAACTCCCTGGCTGAGGGCAGCCACCAGCAGCTTGGCGTCCAGGTGAGGTTTAAGGCCGGTGCCGGCCGCGGTCTCGGCGCGGACCACACGGTCCATCGTGCCGGAGAACTCGCGTGCCCGGTGGGCCCGGTCGGCTGGGGAGTCCAGCCTGACCAGGGCGGTGTGCAGACGGTCCCGCGCGATCTTGAGCACGTCCCAGGCCTTCGACCGGCGGCCCATGGTCGCCAAGGCCTGGGCCGCGAGCGCGAGAGTGTCCACCACGATCAGCCCGTCGGACAGGTCGATGGCCTTGCAGAGGCGTTCGATACGGTCCAGGTTCGCGATGTTGCGGGAGCTGGAGGCGCGGGCGATGGTCGCCCAGATGTCCACGGCGATGGCCTGGGCCCGAGGATCGACCTCGCTCAGCTCCTCCGCGTGCTCCTCCAGGGCTTCCACGAAGCGCTCGGGGCCGTCAGCGGAGAGGAGGACCGCTCCTTCGACGAGTGCGTCCATGGCGGCCGCGTCGCTGAGCACCACGGCCCGGAACAGCGCTTTTGCCCCATCCCTCCTGCCGAGTGTGTCCAACGCGCCCGCTGCCTCGGCCACTTCCGCACAGGCGTCCTCGAAGAAGCCACCGGCGCGCGGAGTGAACCGGCCCGCGCGGACCAAGCAGTCGGCCGCCTCGCGCGCGATTGCGGTGGCATCGGGGTGCGAGGCGCGTGCCGCTTCGACGGCAACCTCGGCCAACCGGGCGGCCCGCAGAACGAGTTCCGGCTCCGAGCGGGCCACGGTGCAGGCGCGGGCGACGCTCCCCAACTGCACGAGGAGCACGGGTGCCCGAGGCGGGACCGGTCCGACCCGGCGCTGCACGAGGTCCAGTGCCGCAGCCAGCCGGACGGCGGTCTCGGCTTCCTGCTGTTCAGGATCCGACACCTCGACCGCCTTGAACTCGGATTTGAGAAGCCGTAGTTGGTCGAGCATGACCTGAGGTCCCAGTGCGTCCGCGACCCGAAGCTGTCGCAGTGGGTCGAGCAGGACCCGTCCGCGCTCACCCGCAGTGTCCAGTAACTGCGGATACTCGGTCAGCAGATACGTCGGAGAGCCCTCGGGCCAGCCGGCCTCGCGCCAGCGCGCCGCCCAGGCGTGCAGCCGACGGGTGCAGCGCTCGACGGTGGCCTGGTCCCACTCCCGCCGGATGGCGTGCGGCATGCCGGGGTGGCTCAGCAGGTGGACCCCGGCCGATTCCTCGTTCGAGACGATGCAGCGCTGCTCCCTGCTGTGCAGCAGGCCGTTCACGTCCTCGACGGAGGCCCCGGTCAGCTCCGCGAGGTCGGCCGCTCGCAGCCCGCCCCCGCTGTCCGTGACGGCGAGCAGATCGGTGACGGCCCGGCCCAGGTCGGTTGTGCGCAGCCGCTCCAGGTCCGCGAAGCCAGCCTGTTCGACATCGTGGCTCCAGTCGCCCGCGGTGAGTGGGCGAAGGCACTCGCGCTCGCGCAGCGGATGCCCCTCGGGGACGTCGGCGGGCAGCGGCCCGCTGCGCCGACTGGAGACGATGATGCGTACGTTCGCCGCAGGAGCGGCCGGGAGAAGTGCGGCGATGCTCGCCACCCCGGTCCCACCAGGCGCTCCAGTCGTCGGCCAGGCGCGGTCCTCGTCCAAGCCGTCCACCACAAGGAGGAGTTGCCGCTTCTGCCTTCGGCTTCGCCCCGCGGCCTTGGTGAGCAGGCGCAGGAACTCCGCCTCGGCGGACGGCTTCCTCCGGGGCTCGGGCACCTGGAGTTGTCGGCGCAGGTCATCGATGAATTCGGTACGGGTGTTCGTCCCGTGCTTCTCGGACAGGACACAGAGCAGGAGGTCGGCGTCCTGCGGTGGCTGCCTCGCGTAGTCGGTGAGCAGTGCCGTCTTTCCTACGGGAAGCTGTGCGTGCCACCACAGGTACGAGGCCGCCTGCGGATCCCGATCACGGACGAAGGCATTCATCGCGGCGTGCTCGCGCTTCCTGCCGCGCTTCTCCGAGTCGGCTCTCCATTCGCGCCGGCCCCTGGTCGTCTCTCCTTGCGCGGCATGGAGAGCGGCTTCCCATTCCTCGCGGGGATGGAGGCGTTGGCTGTCCTGGCCCTCCAATTGTTCGACCAGGTTCCAGAACAGGTCCGTTGCGTGAGGAGCGGACTCGCCGCGGCACCAGAGTCGGAGGGTCGATTCCCGTAGCGCGCCGTTCGAGACGAGTCGTGCAGCACCTCGGCGACTGATGCCGCGAGCCTTGATCAACTCCTGCAGCATCACCCCGAGGTTCCTGCGTGCCGTCCCGGGCGCCGTACTTCTGACCATTTCTGCTCCCGCGTCGGTGAATAAAGGCCCCTGACCAGCGGATATCCCGCCAGGACGTGGATGCGCACCGGGACGCCGTCAGATGCTCGGCTCATCGACCGCGGGCCGCAGGCCTCCGACAGAAGGATCTCCCCATGACTGTGCTTTCCATGCTGACCCAGGATGCAACTGCGGCTGCCGTGCTGGCCGCAGGAGCCGGCCTGCTGTACGGGGTCGTCCTCGCGATCGTGGCCCTCGCCTCGGTCCTGGCCCGGACCCCGGACCGCCGCCGTGATGCCCGTTCCACTCTGGCCATTCTCTCCAGGCGCCGCCAGTCCCGGTGAGCGGGCGCCCGTGGTGAGCGGCGGGCGCCCGCCGCGCGCTACGTCCCGGCGAGGTGCCGACTGCGGTGGGCGGGCAACTCGACAGCAGCGAGACGTCTGCCGCCGAAGCGACACGCAGAGTGACTCCGTATGCGCTCCGAAGCAGTCAATCTCTGAGAAAATCGCTGGCGTACCAGGCGTGGGGCCGCCATCGCGGTGATGTCGGCCCCAGTCGCTGGGACCGACATCACGGAGATGAAAGGACCTGAGATGCCTGTGGGGAAACGTGGTTGGTTGAGTGAGCTGGTGCTGCTTTGGCTCGCATCGGTTGCAGCGGCAACGACGGTCCAGTTGGTGGACTTCCTCCGAGCCGTTCTCGGAGCAGCTTAGGCTCCGAGAACGGCCCTTCCAGCCGGCTGTAGGGTCCCGCCTCGTTCGCGCGGAGCGGGACCCGGAACGGAGTGCAGCGATCTCCGGTCATCGAGCAGGCTGGGCAGCCGAGAGAATCGGCGGCGCCTCAGTCTATGGCGCGTCTTCTGCCCCTTTCTCGGGGGTGGTGATGTGATGGAGCCCTGTCAGCATCACGGAAGAGATACCCCCGCGTGCAGCGGGCATGGACCGTCGACGGCAGCGAGCGTTTGCCGGGTCGCTTTCCCCGCGTGTGCGGGGCTGTCCGGTGCCCCGTCGTCCCGGACTGGGATGGCGGGGCAATCCGGTCGATCGAGCTACACGATCCGATCCCGGGTGCTAGCGTCGGGCTCTGCCTGGGAGTCCCAACTCCCTTGCCAGAAAACAGCGATCATATGAAGTGATGGGCAGGGCCTTGCCGCGAACACAGCCTTCGGCCCCGGTTGGGCAGCGCCTCAGCTGGGATCCGCGGCGAGAGCCGTGCATTCCCGTCATAACGCCCGAAGGCTCCAGCGTTCCGCTCTCCTTGTGTGAAATCCTCGACCAGGCCGATAGTTTGACGACAATCGACTGTCCGACCCCGGGCGAGACCGTTGCCGTCATCGAGTTCGTCATGGCCATCTGCTTCGCTTCCGGTACCTGTCCGAGCACGCCCGAGCAGTGGCGGGAGTGGATCCGTGACGAACGCAGCCTCCGCTCCGCAGCCGAGTGGCTGGCCGGTGAGCCGGACGAGCACTGGGACCTGTTCCACCCCGAGACGCCCCTCGGCCAGAACTCCCTTCTGGACCCCTCCTTCGACGAGAGCGGCACGGGGACCGCGCAGTTGGTCATCGAGCGGGCCGGTGACTACAACCAGTTCTTCGACCACCACCACCTCGAGGACGGCGAGCCGCTGCCGGCGGCTGACGCGTTCCGGGCCATGCTCGCCCAGCACGTGTACGGCACGTACGGCAGGGCGAGGATCACCGGCAGGATTCTCGGACCCACCGTCACCAACTTGTCCACCGGGCGGTTGCAGGGACGGATTCGGGTCGTTCCCCTCGGCCGTACGTTCGGCGAGACCTTGCGGCTCAACCTCTATCCGCCCGAGGGAGACCCGGGCCGGCTCAACACCTCCTGGACCAGTGGTTCGGTGAGCCGCCGGAACTTCGCTGTGCGGGCCCGCCCGCGGGTGCCGGAGAGCCCTGCCGACCTGCACAGCGCGCTCGGCCGCTCCGTCCTGTTGCGACCGAAGCGCGATGCGGACGGCGCGATCGTCGTCGACCGCGTGTTGATCGGAGCCGGCGAGGTCCTCGAACTCGACCCGGAAAAGCACATGCAGGACGCCGTGTTCAGCCGGACCGCGGGCGGAGAGGTCAAGCCCCTGTGGCCGTCGCCCACGCGCGCGCTCTGGCAGGAGGCGCACGCCCTGTACAGCGCGGTGAAGGACGCGCAGCCCGGTCTCTACGCGCGACTGCGCTCGCTGCCGCACAAGCGGGATCGCCGGGGCGCGCCCTACCACTTGTGGGCTGTCGGCCTCGTCTCCAACAAGACGCTGCCGGTCTCCTGGACGGACGGCTACTTCCCTTACGCCCCAGCGATGGAGGTGCAGCTCTACCGTGCGTCCCGGCGGGGCTCGCGCATCGCCGAGTACCTGGCGTGGAGTCTCAAACGGGCGGCGATCCTCGCCTCGGAGAAGGTCCACTCGGTGGCGCGGCCGGCCGACGAGGCCCGCCAGATGTCCCGGTTCGACGCGCGGTGGATGTTCTGGCCCGAGGCTGCCAAGCCCTTCGACCAGTTGCTGGAGGCAGTGATCGATGAGGGGTACGACAACCCGGGAGATCCGGTCGCGCCCCTGCTCCTGGAGTACACGCAGACCCTCACCGGTCTGGCCCGTACCCACCTCGTCTACCGCCTCGACACCCTCCCGCCCAACGAGCGGGGCTTCCAGGCCAGGGCGGACGCCCTGAAGCGTTTCGAGGACGACATCAGCCATCCGAAGGCCCCGGCCGAACTCCGGGGGGAGACCGCCCATGACTGAGGACAGCTCCCGAGACGGGTACCCCGTCGAGGACGCCTTCCCGCACGACAGTGCCGCACTGGTTGCCTGGCTCACCACCCTGGTGCGCAACCGCGAGTACGGCACCCTGGCCAACCTGCGCCGGGCCAGGGGCCGGACGAACGCACACATCCGGGCCGGTTGGTACGGCGGGGAGAACCACCGCGACCTGTTCGAGCGGATGGCCTTCCTCTTCGCGCTCTACCACCAGGGCCGTCCGACGCCCGCCTACGGCTACGGGAGTCTCGGTTCGGCGGCGGCGCGCATCGGTGACAGCGTAGGACGGGGCCCGGGCGACCCGGGCGCGCAGCGGCTCGTGGACCGGGTGGTCGTCAGCCGGAGGGTGCCGTGGCGGCACCTGCAGCACACCATCGTCCGGCTCCGGTCCTGTGACCAGCTCCCGCCCTCCTGGACCCGGCTCACCGAGGACCTGATCCTCTGGAACGACCGCAAGGCCCGCATCGCCTACCAGTGGTCGGTCGACTTCCATGCCCCGGTCCACCGGAGCCGGCCGTCCGGCAGTTCGCCGCAGAGCCGGTAGGCCGAGGCCGAGCAGGACCAACAGGCCCGGTACGTCGGACCAGTAGCCCAAGCACGACACGTACACGATCCCGACCGACCATAAGGACGCGACCGCGTGACCGCAGACGCTCGAAGCCCGTTCCTCTCGCTCCACCTCCTGGAGACGCTCGTCGCCGTGCTCCCGGTCAGGGACGAGAACGGTCAGCCCAAGTCCCTCGTGTACGGCGGGTTCGAACGGCACATGATCACCAGCCAGGCCCGGCGACGCGCCGAGCGCGTCTACGCCCGCAACCGGGCCAATGCCGGCATCGGCGCCCTCAAGGGCCGGAGCATGGGCACCCGGACAAGGGAGTGGGCACTCCTCGCGGCGGCCGAACTGTCGTCCGGGAACGGCTGGGAGAAGGAGGAGGCCCTGATCACGGCGCGCGCGGTGATCGAGGCGAGCGGCTTGAAGTTCGGCGACCCGGCCAAGAAGACGGTGGCCAATCTGACCAAGGTGCTGGTCTTCGCGCCCGCCGACGCAGGCACCAGGATCGCCCGGCACATCGCCGAGAACGCCGACGAGATCCGGCCGTGGCGCGACAGCTACCTCGCCGGCCAGCAGAAGGCCTCGAAGAAACCCCGCCGCGGTGCGGCGAAGAACGCTGAGGAGCAGGAGAACGACGACGCGCAGGCAGCCACAGAGTCCGGCACCACAGGCCTCCCCCCTCTCCCCAAGAGCACGCGCAACGCCGTTCTGCTCGCCATCGCGCCCCGTGACGCTGTGGACATCGCCCTCTACGGGCGCTTCCTCGCCGAAATCGCCGACTCGCCCAATGTCGACGGGGCGGTGCAGACCGGCCATGCCTTCACCGTGCACGCCGCAGAGCAGATCGAGGACTTCTACGCGGCGGCCGACGACGCGAAGCTCGACCGTAAGCGCAACGCCCTCAGCTTCCTCGACACGGCGGACGACGCGGGCGCGGGCATGACCGGGTACCAGTCGCTGATCTCCGGGACCTTCTACCGGCACGCCGTCCTGGACCGCCGACAGCTTCGCGCCAACCTCCAGCAGGCCGGAATGGAGACGGAGGAAGCGGAGGAAGCGGCGACCGCCGCCGAGGCGGAGTTCGTCAACGCCTTCGTCGAGGCCGTCCCGGAGGCGAAGAAGAACTCCACCGCCTCCACCGGCTCGCTGCCGGCACTCGTGCTCGCCTTCGAGGGCGAGCGCCCGTACAACTACGCTGCGGCCTTCCAGAACCCCGTGGACGAGAACCCCGAGAGCAGCGGCGGCGAGGGCCCGGCCGGCCAGGCGGCGGTCCGCCGTCTGATGCGGCACCACCTCTTCGTCAGCAAGCGCCGCGGCGACCTGCGGTCCGCACGCGTCCTCACCTACGCACCGGAGATCGCGGACCTCCTGGAGACGGTCGACCCCACCGGGGCCGTGGACGTCGTGGACTCCATCGAGGACCTCACGCCGTGACCGACGCCCCTGCCACGACCGGTCCTACTGCCAGGACCGGCTCCACCGCGACGACCGATGCACCGCAGCACGTTCTGCTCATCAGGTTGGCCGGGCCGCTGCAGTCCTGGGGCATCAAAGGCCGGTTCGCCCAGCGCGACACCCACACCCGGCCCACCAAGTCCGGAGTGATCGGCCTGTGTGCGGCAGCCCTCGGCCTTGACCGGGAGGATCCGCTCGACGAACTCGGGTCCGTCCTCTTCGGCGTTCGCGCCGACCGCCCCGGAACGCCCATGCGGGACTACCACACCGTCGGGGGCGGAAGGTATCCCGTCCGCCCCCGCGACCTCGTGACGGACCACCGCCGGGCCTCGGCCCTGGAAGCGCTCGGGGAGCAGAGAGAGGGCACGACCGCATCCTTCGGCAGCCACGCGCTGGCATCCTGGTACGGCGCACCGAAGCGGATCGCGGCGGACCCCCGTTCCGGGGCGCTGGTCGCAGGTGAGGTGAGCCGCCACGCCATGATCACCGAGCGCTGGTACCTGTCCGACGCGGCCTTCCTCGTCGGCCTCCAGCACTCCGACCGCGCACTCCTCGAACGGATCGCCCACGCACTGGAGCACCCGAAGCGCCTGCTCTGGCTGGGCCGCAAATCCTGCCCGCCCTCGGGCGACCTCTTCGTCGGCATCGCCTCGGGCACCCTGCCGGAGGTGTTCGAAACCCGGGCGTTGCTCCCGGCAGCCGACGACGGGCAGCCGCCGCCGAACGTCAGCCAGACCCGGTGGGCCTGGATCGAGAGCCCGCACCCGCTGCCGGGCGTCGGGCCGGTCCGCGACCAGCCCGAGAGGTTCCTCGCGAGCGGCCCCGTCCACCGGCAGCGCTGGGAGTCCCGGCACCGCATCACCATCTCCCCGCACGCCACCGAATGGGACATCATCCCGTGAACACCCTGCGCACAACCGAGCCCGTTCCCGCCAACAAGGCGGCCAGATTCGTCGCCACACACACCCTGATCACGTTGGACGCCAGGCACCCATATACCGCCAAGTCACTGATCGATGCCCAAGACATGCACCGGACCGTCATGAGCGGCTTCCGCGGCTGGGTCGACGACGGAAGCCGGGACGCCCGCGCCCAGATGAAGGTGCTGTCCAGCTGGACCGTCGACCTGAGCACCGCCCGGCTCTCCCTGGTCGTACAGTCCGCCGTCCCCGGCGACTGGAGCGGCCTGCCCCGAGCGGCGCTGGTCGAACCGCCGCACAGTCTGGTGGTGGACCGCACCTTCCGCATCGGGGACCGACTCGACTTCCGCACGGTCGTCAATCCGGTCAGCAGCCGACCGGCCGGGCCGCCGGCCCCCGGAGGCGGCGGAGGTGGAAGGAGTGTACGGGTGCCGCACACCCGCCCGGAACACGTGAAGGCGTGGTTCGCCCGCCGCCTGCAGCCGGTCGGCGAACCGGCGGTGGCCCCGGACGGAGTGGTCCGGCTCGGCGTCGACTCCGACATAGAACGGCTGGCCCTCCGCATCCTGCCGAAGGTCTCCAGCCACGGCCCCCACCGGGGCCTGCTCATCAGCCGGGCCGAGATCCGCGGAACTCTGAGCGTCACGGACCCACAAGCACTCACGGCCGCCCTCGCCCATGGCTTCGGCCATGCCCGCGCCTACAGTTGCGGCCTGATCCTGGTCCGATGACTGCCTGATGGTGCTGACCGGGCCGGTCGTGCTCGGCGGCGGAGCGGACAGTCGTCGTTCTGGCCGCCCCTGGAGGTCAGGTACCTCCGGGGCAGGCAGGGTTCCTGCTGGTCAGCCGGGAGGCAGGTCCGCTCATGGTGGCGGGCCCGCCCACGAGGGCGTGAGCACTGGCTTCCGCGAGGGGTCGAGGGCGACTCGGTCTCGTGGGCGTCTCGGGGTGTGAGCTGCGGTACGTGGCGGTGGCAGTCGCACGTGGTGTGCCGATGCTGTTCAGGTGACGCCACTCGTGGCGGGGTGCCGCGCAGGACGGTCGCCTTCCAAAGTGGTTTCACTTTCAACTATGATGGTGTGGTGACATGCCGGCCACGAGTGATCCGTTGATCTGCTGATCCGTCAGAGGAGTTCCCGTGAGTGATGTGACCACCGATGTGACCGTTGCCCCGGTGCGGCGGCGGGTGTTCGTCGACAAGCAGAGCCCTCAGGCCTACCGGGCGTTGCGGGCGACTGCCGAGGCGGCCGGGGCGGGGGCGGCGGAGGCCGGGTTGGACCGCAGGGTGGTGGAGCTGGTCAATCTGCGGGTGTCCCAGATCAACGGGTGTGCCTACTGCCTCAATGTGCACACCAGGGCCGCTCTTCAGGCCGGCGACACCGCGCAGCGCCTGGGCACGCTGCCGGCGTGGCGCGACACCGAACTGTTCACGCCGCAGGAGCGGGCCGCGCTCGCCCTGGCGGAGGTGACCACCGATCCGTCGGACGCCGTCGCGCAGGAGGCCGCCTACGGTGTCGCCCGCGAGGTCCTGACGGACGACCAGATCTCGGCGGTCATCTGGGTGGCGATCGCCATCAACGCCTTCAACCGCGTGTCGATCCTGAGCAAGCACCCGGTGCGCCCGATCCCGGCGCAGTGACGGTGCCGCGCGGGCTCGCCTCGGTGATCAGGGCGCGGATCGCCGTGGCCACGGGGGCCGGCCGTTCCTGCATGGCGACGTGGCCGACGCCGGGCAGGGTGAGGAGGCGGGCGTCGCGGAAGGCCGCGTAGGCCCGGGGCGCCGTACGGAAGGGGACGAGGGCGTCGTCCCGCCCGTACACGAGCAGGGTGGGGGCGGTGACGCGGCGGGCCAGGTGCCAGGCCGAGGCCTCGCCCCGCCGAAGGGACGCGCGGACCACCGAGCGCACTCCCTCGGCCAGCATGTCCTGCGCGTACGGCAGTTCGGCGCGGCGTCGGCGCTCGCGTGCCTCCACCGACCGTTGCTCGGTGCCGACGAGGGCGGGGTTCGCGTAGATCAGGCGGTAGAGGTCGTCGAGTTGGCGGTCGGGGCTCTGGGCGGCCAGGAGGCGGGCGTGCAGTCGCGGCGCGCCCGGCAGGCCGAGCAGGGCCACCCGTAGGGCCGGGGCGGGCGGGAACGTCGGCAGCACGGGCGAGATGAGGGTCAAGGTGGCGACCAGGTCGGGCCGTTGGGCGGCGAGGCGCAGCGCGATCAGGCCGCCGAGCGAGTTGCCGACCAGGTGTACGCGGCGGTGCCCGTTCCGGTCGGGGTGATGGTCGGGGTGATGGCCGGGGTGACGGTCGCGGTCGCGGTCGAGGTGGCGGTCGAGGTGGCCGGCCACGGCTACGGCCTGGTGTTCGACGGTGACGTCGCCGTCGGGCGGGGGCGCCGACCTTCCGAAGCCCGGGAGGTCGAGGGCCAGGCAGTGCGCCGAGGTCCGCAGCAGGTCGATCAGGTGGGCCCAGTTGTGGGTCCAGCCGCCCAGTCCGTGCAGGAAGACGGCGGTGCCGGCGGCCGGAGCGGGGCTGCGGACGTACTCGGCGGCGAGGGGGTGGTGCATGGAGGTCCGTTTCTTCGGGGTGGGTCCGCACTCTCCTGCCGACCTGCTCAGCGGCGCAGGGGTGGCCCGGCCGTCTCGGTGCGGGCGAGCCGGTAGTGCTCGACGAGGAGGTCGCCGACCGTCTCCCAGCTGCGCTGCGTCGCCGCGGCACGCCCCGCCCGCCCGAACGCCGCCCGCAGTTCGTCGTTGCGGGCGAGACGTTCGACGGCCTCCCGGAACCCGTCCGCCGCGCCGGGCGGGACGAGGAATCCGGTGTGGCCCGGGCGGACGAGGTCGAGCGGCCCGCCGGCCGCCGGGGCGACGACGGGCAGCCCGCTCGCCATGGCCTCCTGGAGGGTCTGGCCGAAGGTCTCGAACGGCCCCGCGTGGACGAAGGCGTCGAACGAGGCGTAGAGCCGGGCGAGTTCGTGCCCGGACCGGAGCCCCAGGAAGACCGCGTCCGGGAGCACGGTCTCCAGCCGGGCGCGGCACGGGCCGTCTCCGACGACCACCAGCCGGACCCCCGGGATGCGGGACACCTCCGCCAGCCGGTCGACGTGCTTCTCCGGCGCCAGGCGTCCGACGTACCCGACCAGGACGTCTCCGGGGCGGCCGAGGCGCCGGCGCAGGGTCTCGTCACGGTGGCGGGGGTGGAACCGGGTGCAGTCGACGCCGCGCGGCCACAGGTGGACCCGGGGGATGCCGTGCGCCAGCAGGGCGCGCAGCGAAGCCTGCGACGGTGCCAGCGTCCGGGCTGCCAAGGTGTGCACCCGTCGCAGCCGCCACCAGGCCAGCCGGGGTCCGGCCGCGCCCAGCGCCGGCAGGTACGTCCTGGCGTAGGCGGCCAGATCGGTCTGGTAGACCGCCACGGACGGGACCCCTGCCCGGTCGGCCGCCGCGGCGCCGACCGCCCCGAGCGCGAACGGGCTGGCCAGGTGGACCACGTGCGGGCGGTGCCGCTCGATGGCGTCGGCCACCCCGCGCCCCGGGAGCGCGACCCGCACCTCCGGGTAGCCGGGCAGTGGCACCGACGGGACGCGGACCACCTCGTAGCCGTACGCCTGCTCGCGGTGCAGGTCGCGGTGCAGGTCGCGGCGCAGGTCGCCTGCGTGCCGTCGCGCGGCCCGCGCGGCTGGTGCCCGCACGGCGGGTGCCACCACCACCGGGGTGTGGCCCCGGGCGAGGAGGTGTTCGGCGGTCCGGAGGACGCTGTGGGCGACACCGTTGAGCTGCGGGGCGAAGGACTCGGTGACGATCAGGACGCGGAGCCGTTCGCCGCCGGGGGCCGGGCCGTCCGCGGTGCGCGCCGCCGGCCCGGACAGGACTCCGCTCACCGTGCCGCCGCCTCCGCTTCGGGCGCGGCCTGCGGCTCCGGGGCGGTTGGCCGGGTCGGCCCCGGGTCGGTCGGCCGGGCCAGCCCCGGGTCGGTCGGTCGGGTCGGCGGGGCCGACTGCGCCGGGTCGGCGGGGAGGGAGCGGCCGATGGCCCGCAAGTCCCGCAGGATCTCCCGGAAGCAGGCGATCAGGCCCTCTTCGCTGTACGGCACGCCGACCTGGGCGCAGTAGTCGCGCACGATGCGCGAGGCGGGGCGCAGCGCCGCCACCGGCATGGCCGGGAAGAGGTGGTGCTCGATCTGGTAGCCGAGGCCGCCGAAGAGGAAGTGGACGAACCGGCCGGCCCGCAGGTTGCGCGACGGCAACACCTGTCGGCGGAGGAAGTCGGCACGCTCCGCGTCCGGGCCGGTCATCGGCATGCCCTTGTGGTTGGGCGCGAAGATGCACCCCAGGTACACGCCGAGGACCGCCCCGAACAGCACGGCGAAGGCCAGCGCCTGGAGCGGTGCGAGGACGACGGCCAGCAGGGCCGCCGCCAGGGCGTAGTGCAGCGCGGCGAGCGTGCGTTCCAGGGCCGGGTACCGGACGGTGCCGCGGGTCAGGGTCAGGCAGGTGGCGACGAGCAGCCCGAGTGCCTGGAGGGACAGCAGCGGGAAGAACAGCTCCGCCTGGTACCTGGCCGCGAGCCGCCTCAACCCCCTTGTGTGGCCTGCCTGTTCGGTGGTCCGGGCGAAGAGGAGGGAGTCCGCGGCCGGGTCGTGGCCCTCACGGTTCGGGTGCGCGTGGTGCCGGTTGTGGTCGCTCACCCACCACCCGTAGCTCATGCCGACCACCAGGTTGCCCAGCACGATGCCCGCCAGGTCGGTCGCCCGCCGGCCGGCGAACACCGCGTGGTGGGCGACGTCGTGCCCGAGCAGCGCCAACTGGCCGATCACAAAAGCGAACAGGGGCGCGAGGCACAGCTGCCACCAGCTCGCGCCGAGCACGACGAACCAGGCCAGGAGCAGTGCCAGGGCGGCGAACAGCGCGGCGCTCCGGCCCGCGTAGTACAGGGGACGCCGGCGCAGCAGACCGGCGTCGGAGACGCGCCGGTGCAGTTCGGCGAAGTCGCCGCGCCGGGTGGTCCCGGTGGGCGGGGTGTCCTGAACGGTCATGCCACCATTCCGGTCTCGGGTCGCTCCGGTCGCTCCGGCCGGCCGTGGCAGCCGCACCGCGAGGCCCCGGGCAGGGTGGCGTCAGCCTTCCGCATCCGGACCGCCGTTGTCGCGGCGCTGCGCCGTGTCGCGGCCGGAGGCGGCCCGATCGGGTGGCGGCGGGCCCGGCTGCTCCGCTGTGCGTCCGATCGTCGATCGCCCGTTCGGTTTTCGCACGGTTCGGTGTGGTTGAGCAGAGCCGGGGGAGGGCGCCCCGGCGAGGAGGATGCGCGCTTGCCCCGGAACGATCATTTCGGGGAGGCGGCCTGCACCGATCAGTCGAATGGGTGATCGGTGCCTGTGGAATCTCCGGGGCCCCCGATCACTCCTGGCGACCTCATGTGTTGCGGACCGTGACCGGGTGGGTGAGGGTCGCGCTGGGGAATCCGTACGGCGCCGACGGCACCCAGGGCTCGCACTGCTGGAACAGCACCGGCGAGGGCCAGCACCTCCAGTGCGCCAACAGCACCGTCAACCAGGGCCGCCCGGTCACCGGCCACACGTACGCCTTCCAGGTCCGGATCGACCCCGCCACCCACTGGGTGACGGCCACCGTCACCGACGAGACCGCCGGCACCTCCTTCGTCCTCGGCTCGGTCCTGCTCCCCAAGTCGCAGCAGATCAAGCACGACTGGAACAGCTGGGTGGAGTACTTCGACTGGAACAGGCCCGCCTACGCCTGCAACGACAACGCGTACTCCGAGAACCGCTGGGGCCCGATGACCGGCAACGGCGGCACCCTCACCGCCACCAACACCGGCACCTCGACCAGCGGCGCCTGCGACGACATGATCCGCCAGCGGAAGCAGCCCGACGGCACCCTGCTCACCGAACTCGGCCTCGGCCAGTCCGCCCGCTGGCCGCTCCGGTTCGCCAACGGCGCCTGCCTCGACCGCGGCGGCGCCAACGGCGCCATCAGCTACCGCTGCGCCACCACGCCCAACGCCAACCAGCTCTTCGTCCTCGCCCGCGACGGCAGCCTGCACACCGCCCAGGGCAACGAGTGCCTGGCCGCACCCGCGGCCGTCGGCGGCCAGGTGGTGCGCGCCGCCTGCGACGGCTCCGCGGCCCAGCGATGGAGCTACGACGGTGCCCGCCAGGCCGTGGTCAACCCCGCCGGCTGGGCGCTCACCTCCAGCACCGCGGGGCGCAACAGCGACCCGGTGACCGCGCGGCCCGCCGACGGAAGCCCTGAGCAGAGCCTCACAGCGGTCGTGCGGACGGATGCTTAGCTGTTCTGTCCCGTGAGATTGGGGGTTACGCGCAGGTGGCGGCTCACGTCGCCGACCAGGGTGAGGCGAACCCGACGCTCCGCGAACTGCCACTGGCCGTACCGGAGTTCGAAGCGGTCGTGGTAGCGGCCGGCGGCGATGGGCTGCAAGGGGAAGTCGGCCAGGCCGACTTCCCACTCCGGTGCACCGGCCCGGTTCGGTGCCGTCCGGTGCGGTGGAGTCCCGTCCGGTGCGGTGTGAGGCGCGGCTCGGCCCGAACTACGTCGGATGACGGACGCGGGCGCCCGGGGTCGCCACTAACCTGCTCTGACGCAACGTCATGCACCAGGCGGCGATGGGAGAACCGATGAGTGAGCAGGAAAACCGCAAGAACATCGTCCTCGTCCACGGCGGGTTCGTGGACGGCTCCGGATGGCAGGGGGTGCATCAGCGGCTGACCGGGGCCGGGTTCCGGGTGAGCATCGTGCAGAACCCGACGCTGTCGCTGGAGGGCGACGTCGCCGCCGTCCACCACGTCCTCGACGGCCTCGACGGGTCGGCCGTCCTGGTCGGCCACTCCTACGGCGGCGCCGTGATCACGGAGGCGGGCAACCACCCGAAGGTGACGGGCCTCGTCTACATCGCCGCGTTCGCCCCCGACAAGAGCGAGTCGGTGGGCAGCCTGATCGCCGACCCGGCGCCCGGCGCCCCGGTGCCGCCGATCCTGCCGCCCAGGGACGGCTTCCTCTTCCTCGACCGGGACGAGTTCGCCGCCTCGTTCGCCGCCGACGTCCCCGCCGAACTGGCCGCCTTCATGGCCGACTCCCAGGTCCCCTGGGGCGTCGACGCCCTCAACGGCGCCGTCTCCCAGCCCGCCTGGCGCACCAAGCCGAGCTGGTACCTGGTGGCGGCCGACGACCGGATGATCCCGCCGCCCGCCCAGCACGCCATGGCGGAGCGGGCCGGCGCCAGCACCTCCGCGGTGTCCGGCAGCCACGCCGTCTATGTGTCCCGGCCGGACGCGGTGGCCGACTTCATCCGGCAGGCCGCCGACAGCTGACGGCGCGGCCGCCCGATCCGGACCACCCGACGCGCGGGCGGCGAACGGGCCGTCGGCCGCCCGCGCCCGTCCTGGTTCCGGCCGAGGCCCAGGCCCAGGCCGAGGCCGAGGCCGCTGCCGTTACGGTCGTCGCCGTGGGCGGATCCGGATAATCGCTGGTCACGCCGTCCGTGGCGGGCTAGCCTCGCTGCTCGTGACTGACTGGTACAAGATCTACTCCGACGCATGTGCGGTGCCCCCGGGCGGCGATCTGGACGAGCTCACCGCAGAACTGGCGGAGTGCCTGCGGGATCCGGACCCGGAGGTGCGCGACGGCTACCCGTACGTCGTGTTGCGGACCTGGATCGAGCGTGACGTCATCGACGGCGCCCGCCGGGTCCGCCTGGGCGATGACATGGCGGCCCGCTTCGCCGCCGGTTCGCCGATTCAGGCCCGCACGTTCGCGCCGCTGGTCCTGGACATGATCGTCAGCCGCGGCGACCTCCGCCAGGAATGGCTGGACGCGTTCACCCGCTGGTACCCCGCAGAGAGCGACCTGCGCGGACACGACGCGCAGCTGGGCTGGCTGCACGCCGTGGCGCACGGCGCCGACTTGCTCGGTGCCCTCGGCCGCCACCGCGAGGTCGAGCCGGTCGAGATGCTGGACCTCGCGACCGCGCGGCTCCTCGCGCCCACCGACTACCTGTACGCCGAACGGGAGGACGACCGGCTCGCCCGCGCGATCGCGCTGACCCTCACCAACCCGAAGCTCACCGCGGACCAGTCCGTCGCCTGGCTCGACGACATCGGCGCCGACTTCCGGGCCGTGGCCCGGGGCACCACCCCGACATACGTGTCCAACGCACTGCGCACCCTGCGGATGCTCTACCTCCTCACCGACCTCGGCGTCCCGCCGCAGCCGGGGCAGCCGCCTCGGCAGGTCCCGCATCGCGACGCGGTCAAGCGGCGACTCGTCGAAGTGCTGGCGGACGACGCGAAGTCCATCGGCTGACAGCCCGACGCCCCATGCCCCACGTGGCGAGCCGTCCGGGCCTCCTCGCCGTCGCCCGCGGTGCCCTCGTCCCGCTACCGGATCGTCTTCTCGACGATCGCGTGGTCGGGGAAGAGGCCGCTGCGGGCTCCGTTCCAGTTGATGTCGATGCTGAACTCGTTGACGGTGGCGTTGATCGCGGGGGTGTCCGTCGACGGCGCCAGGGCGCCGGCGGGCTGGTGCCACCCGTCCCAGGTGTCACCGCCGGTGGAGGAGGTGTTGATCCAGACGTAGCCGTCGGCCCCGATGCAGGCGAGCATCTGTCGGCGCTGGTTGGCGTACTGGAGGTCGCCCGGGGCGACGGTGTAGTCCTGGTACCCCATCCGCGCGGCCGACACCCCGGAGATGCACACGGCCCCGCCCGGCACCTGGCTCGCGGCTCCGGTCGCCCCGGTGGCGGGGTTGCGCCAGATCTGCCAGACGTGGTTGTCGGTTCCGACCAGGTAGATGTGCTCCATCTCGCCGCCCGCCGCCTCGTTCCAGGCCATGATCGGGCTCGGTCGCCGGGTACCCGTCGTGCCGCTTCCCTGCGGCCCCACGTGCCACTGGCTGTTGGGGAAGCTGATCGCGGTCTGCGAGCGGGTGCCGTCCGGGCGGGTGTGCACGCTGGTGATCCGGTAGAGGCCGTTGACGTCCGCCCAGTCGAAGAGCACCGTGCTGCCCAGGCTCTCCAAGGAGATGCCGCCCCAGGCGGCGGCGTCGCCCTCGATGCGGTGCCACGGTTCCCACTGGTTCGCGGACGGGTTCTGCACGGCGGTCCAGTAGATCTGGTTGTCCACCCCTTGGTGGGCGACCATGACACGGTCCTGCCACTGCACGATGGCGGGGGAGTAGTAGCTCTGGGCCTGGAAGCCGCCCAGCGGCTGCCAGGCACCGTTGTTGAACCGGAACCAGATTCCGTTGTCGAGGCCCCTGGTGACGTCGTAGGTGTTGCCGTTGACCGTCACCGTCTTCATGTAGGACAGGCTGCTGACCCCGACGCCCCGCCAGTCCAGTTCCACCGCCCCGGCGGGGGCCGGGGCGGCCAGGAGCAGGACGCCTCCGGTCAGCGTGGCCGCGATCACGTTCCTGACCCGGCCCGACCCGATCCCGATCCGGCGCAACGCCGTCGTCCGTCGCAGCTGGTGCGCAGTTGTCCGGTGCACTTCGGGCTTCCTTTCGCTGAGGATCCCTCGGCCCCCTCCCCAGGCGAACGTGCCGGGGTGGCCACCGGGGATTCCGCGGACTCGACCTTCTGGCCGTGCAGGAACCGTAGTTGCCGTGCGGTTCCGCAGTGTGCTCTGCGCGCACTCGTCGTTGACGGTCAACGCCGCAGTGGCCGAACCGGCCGCCGACGCGGCGGCTCACCCTGAGTTCGGCGAAGCGGTCGAGGGCGATCGGGCGGGGCTGATCGGCGGGCGGTGGACCGTCGGCAGGCTGTCGGCGGGCTGTTGGCGGGCTGTCGGCAGGCCGTCGGCGGGCTGCTGGCACTGGAGTTGGGGCTGCCGGAAAATTTTTCTTCCGGGACCGATGAGTTCGGGCGGTGGTGGCGGTCATACCTGGGAAAGCAACGACAGCCGACCGGGGAGACCTGAGATGTCCAGCACCGCTACCGCCACTACCACTTCCACCAGCACCACCACCACGGCCGCGAGTTCCAGCAAGGCCGTGATCCGGGTGGTCTGGACGCTGCGGATCCTGCTCGCGCTCTTCTTCGCCTTGGCCAGCGCGCTGCCCAAGCTGCTCGCGATCCCCGCCGCCACGACCGTCTTCGACGCCATGGGTGTGGGCCACTGGTTCATGTACCTGACCGGGCTGGTGGAGCTGGCCGGAGCGGTCGGCCTGCTGGTCCGCCGGCTGGCCGGGCCGGCAGCCACGGCGCTGATCGTCTTCCTGGTGTTCGCGTTCGTCACCCAGCTCACCGCGATGCACGGTGAGAACGCCGGGACCCCGTTCATCTTCATGGTGCCGCTGGCCGTCATCGCCTGGAACCGGCGCGCCGAGACCGCCGAGCTGCTCGGCCGCCGGCGCTGACCGGGTGCTTGCGGGGTCTTGGCCGCACTTTGTGCCGGCCGTCGGCGGGAGGATTTGAATATGATCCGGCCGCTGGCGTCAACGCGCTTGGTGTGTCAGGTAGTTGTGGTACGTTCCGTGGCCTAACCACAAATAGGTGACCCCGGCAGCGCGGCAACGCTCCGGGGTCCGGCAACAGGAGCGAACCTCCCGATGCGTGTCCATCGTAGCGCCCACGTGCGCGATTTCACCGTGCTGCCCAACACCATGCTCCAGTACCGGCGGCTGTCCTACACCGCTCGCGGTCTGCTCGCCGACCTCCTCTCCCGCCCGGACGGCTGGCGCGAGGACGGTCGGCACATGGCCGACACCAGCCCCCAGGGGCGCGGCGCCATCCGCAAGGCGCTCAAGGAACTGACCGAGGCGGGCTTCTACCGGGTCGAGAAGATCCGCATGCCCGACGGCACGATCATCACCGAGACCCACGTCTACGACACCCCACAGCTGATGCCGCCGGGTACCACCCGCCCGGCGCCCGGTGAGGCGACCACCGGCGGCGCTGACGCCCTGGTAAAGAACCCGGCGAAAGAACCCTCCCTCCCCTCCCGGCAGTCCGGAGAGCCCGTCACCACCCCGGGGACGGAAGGGCGGGAGGGGGACTCCGAAGACGACGCGCCGGACGAACAGCTCCGCGAGGCGGTCGCCACCCTGTTCCGGGTCATCCGTCCCGAACCGCGCCTGCGCCTGGGCGAGGCCGAAGCACGTGAACTCGCACCCCTGGTCGCCCAATGGCTCGAACGTGGCAGTACAGCCGCCGACCTCGCCCAAGCCCTGCTGCCGGGCCTGCCCGCCCCGGTGCACTCGGCGGTCGCGGTGCTCCGCTACCGCCTGGAGCGCAAGATGCCGCCCGACCGGGCCGCTGTACGGCCCGCAGCGGCCTGCTACGCCGAGTGCGCCCAGTGCCACGACCCTGTCCCTCAACCCGGCATCTGCCGCGCGTGTGCGGGCCTCGTCAGCCGTCCTGCGGGCGACAGCCGCACGACGGGAATCACCTCCGCAGGAGCAGCGCGGGTCCGGGCCTCGCTCGCTGCCGCCAGAGCCGCCGCATGGGCACCGGCCGCCGTCGCGGCCAGGTGAAACGCCGGCCGGTGCCGGACGGGGTGGAACCGGTATTCGGGCCGTGCGGGCCGGGCACTCGTCGGGCGACTTCTGGGCTGGCATCCGGGTGAAATGGGGCGGAGTCGCCTGGCGCGAATGGAAGCCGGGTTCGACGCTGCCAGAATGCAATTTCCCTGAAGGCCACCTGCACAGGCGGTGCCGCCGGACAGCTGGAGCAGAACATGCGAATCATTCGACCACGCAACAGCCCGGAAGAATCGGCCGGTGGAGGTGCGGCGCGTTTTCCGTGGACGCTGATGTACCACTCGGTGGCGTCAACGAGTGAGGATCCCTATCTGATTACCGTCGACCCTGCGCGCTTTCGCCGCCAGCTGCGCTGGCTGTCCGCCCGCGGGCTGCGCGGGGTGTCGGTCGGCGCCCTGATGCGCTCGCACCGGGGCGGCAGCGCGGCGGGCATGGTCGGGCTGAGTTTCGACGACGGATACCGCGACTTCGTGGAGGAGGCCATGCCCGCGCTGGCGGAGTACGGCTTCACGGCGACGGTCTACGTGGTGGCCGACCGGCTGGGCGGATACAACGACTGGGACCGGCAGGGCCCGCGCAAGCCGCTGATGACGGCGTGCCAGGTCCACGAGGCCGCCGCCGCCGGGCTGGAGATCGGCTCGCACGGGCTGACGCACCGGCGGCTGGCGGGCCTGGGCGCGCGGGAGCTGGCGGCCCAGGTCGCCGACAGCCGCCGCGTGCTGGAGGACCTCACGGGGCAGGAGGTCGAGGGATTCTGCTACCCCTACGGTTCGCTCGACGCCGCCGCGGTGGAGGCGGTGGCACAAGCCGGCTACGGGTACGGGTGCGCGGTCAGCCCCGGGGTCCACAGCGGGGTGTACGCGCTTCCCCGCTGCTACGTCGGTGACCGGGACGGGCCGCTGCACCTGGCGGCGAAGCTGGTGCGCGACCGCTGGCGGCGCTGACGGCCGGCGGCGCCGACGGCCGGCGCTGACGGTCGACGAGGACCTGCCGGAGACGAAAACCTGCCTGGCACCGCGGAGTGCGGTGCCCGGCAGGTCGGCGGGCGGTGGGTGGTGGCGGGAGGTCAGTGGGTGGTGGTGGCGGGTTCCAGATGCAGCCAGGACTCGTGCCACAGCAGGGCGCAGCGGCGGTCGCAGCCGGTGGCGAGCGGTTCGCCGCCGCAGCGCAGGCCGTTGAGGATGAACCAGCGGCCCTTGGTGGGGTGCTGCCACCAGGCGAGGGACCGGTGGCGCAGTTCGGTGGCGCTGTGGCGGGTGTCGGCGTGGAGCTCCATGCCCGGCTGGAAGGGGACGCCGTCCAGTCGCCCGTCGGGGTCGAGGGTGGCGCGGATCTCCGGGAGGCTGCGCACGGTCGCCCAGAGGGCGGCGGGCCGGGCGGCGGGGACCGGCGCGGGGGCGGGCTCCAGCCATTCGTCGCGGAACAGCAGGGCGCAGTCCAGTCCGCAGCCCTGGGCCCCGTCGGCGCCGTGGCAGGTGGCGCCGGCCAGGGCGACGGTGCCGGACAGGCGCCGCACCCGGTAGTGGTCGTCGATCATGCGGCGCACGATGCGTTCGACCTGGTAGACGCCGCCGCAGAACGACCACTGGCTGCGGGTGAACCACAGGCCGCGATGGCGGTCCTTGGCGTCGAGGGTGGCGCGCACCGTGGCCTCGTCCTTCACCCGGACCCAGTCCCCCTCGGTGAAGCGGGAGGGCCGGCCGGGCGTCGGGACGGCGGCGCGGCGCTCACGCAGGCCTTCGCGGACGATCCGCGCGCGGCGCACGACACCGAGCGGGGGAAGGTCGCGCAGGGGGAGGCTCTTGTACTGGCACCGGTTCGCAGCGGTTCCACAACGCAGCTCCGTGGTACGGGTGAACCATGATTCCTCGACGGCCATCAGTGAAATCCCATCGGGTCGGAGATATCGGCACAGGCTAGCGCACCGTGACTTTTCCGCGCTGGCCCGCCGGACCCTGTCGACACCATGTCGAGAGAAATAGCACTAGACGCATTAAGAGCCTTCTGGAGTGAAAGATCCGCGTCGCCGGGGAATCCCCGTTCATGCTCGTGTAATGTTTCCCTCGTTGCCGCGGTGGAGTGGCTGAGTGGCGAGGCGACGGCTTGCAGGGCCGTTTAGATGGGTTCGATTCCTATCTCCACCTTTTCTTTTCGGCGATTTCGCCCGTATTCCTGGCCTGGGAATTGTCCGGGTTCGCGCCCTGATTCGTGCTGAGGGTGAAGACCGACCCGGACGGGCGTGACTCCGGGTCAGTTGGTCACGTCGGCGGCTTCCTGGTTCGGCGGCGGGTCAGTCCTCGGCCGGGACCTCGACGGCTGCGCGGATGTCCCGGGCGCGGTCGGCCAGTTCCTGTGGGGAGCTCTCGCCGGTGCTGTCGACGACGATGCCGACCGTGCTGCCGTCCGCCCACACGCAGGTGGTCTCGGACGTGGACGGGTAGGTGAGCACCGCACACTCGAACGCGCCGCCGAGGGGGCCTGTCGGGTAGTCCTGCCGTTCCGTCACCGTGTCGTTGAACACGTCCGAGGCCGCCAGCCGTCCGAAGTACTTGTTCAGTTCCCGCTGAGGCTCCGCGAAGCTCCCGGTCAGTCCGACCAGCAGCAGCGTGGTCTTGGACGATCCGGTCGTGCCGTAACCGCCCACCGTCAGCTCCCGGTACGGGCTCAGCGCCCTGATCCGCTGCTGGTAGCTGGAGCGTGCCGTCTGGACCGAACCGTCGTCCGGCAGATGAACCTGGTCCCCGATCCGGTCTGGCAGCGCGATCCGGTGCCGCGGCGGGGCGCCGGCGCCTGTCACGGCGGCCACCACCAGTGCGGCCAGGAGGCCCACGGCCAGCGTCGCCGCCACTACGGCCTTGAGGGACAGCCTGCGGTACCAGGGCAGCGGGGCCACCGGCTCCAGGGTGTTTGCCCAGATCGCCTGGAGGCCGTGGGGCTTCTCGGCGGGCCGGTCGGTCGTCTGGTCGGCCGTCTGGTCGGTGGTCTGGCCGGTTTTCTGGCCGGTCACGTCGTCTCGTTCGTGGAGTTCGTGGAGTTGGTGGAGCAGGGGTGGTCAGGTCCTGGGGGCCGGGTGGAGCCAGTGCGGTCCTGTGGTCCAGCCCAGGAGGCGGCGGCCGGCGTCCGCGTCCGCGGCGCCGCCGCGGGCGGCCTGGCGCAGGCCGGCCAGGGCGGGGGCGAGACGGGCCGCGACGTGGGCGGGGTGGCGGGCGGCCTCCCCGCGCAGTCCGGCGATGACCCGGGCCTGCGCGGCGGGTTCGCACAGGGAGAGGTGGAACACCAGGTGGCGCCACGCGTACGCCGCGTCCTTGATGGTGGACAGCGGCCGCGGGTTGTCGTGGATCCGGGCCGTCGCGTGGCACACGGTGGTGAAGCTGCGCCAGGCCAGGTCGTCCCAGCCCGGCTCGGGGCTGATGCCGACCCGGGTGACCAGGGTGGCCAGGTTGTGCGTGGTGAGGATCTGGGCCTGCTCGATGATCTTCCCGTTGGATGCGACCGACCATCCTCCGGACACCTCGGCGCGCTGCGCGCACAGCTCGGTGAACCCGGGGGAGGAACGGGGGCGTCGGCCGCGCGCCGGGGCCTTGCCTGCCTTGTTCGCCTTGTTCGCCTTGTATGCCTCGCCCGCCTCGGCGGTCGCGAGGTCGTGGACGGCCGCGTAGTCGATGGCGTAGTAGCGCTCGTACAGCGTGCCGCTGAGCAGTTCCGCGGCGGCCCGGGCCGCCGCCAGGTACTTCGGGGTGAAGGTGCCCGTGAAGATGTCCGCCGCCAGTTCCTCCACGAACGGTGCGTCGAGCTTGGCCTGCCGGGCGAGCACGCCGAGTTCGCGCACCAGCGGGTTCGGCAGGAGCGTGCCGGGGAACGCCTGCACGGCCAGTTCGCCGAGCTGGTGCAGCGCGGTACGCGCGGGTGCGCGGCCGTCCTCGCCGACGCGGTGTCCGGCCACCGCCCGTACCCAGGGCAGTTCGTCGACCCGCACCTGCCCGGTGAGGTCGCTCAGGAGCAGCGAGCGGCGGTTGCGGAACGCCCGGTAGTTCGCCGCCATCAGGGTGCGCAGTGTCTCGTCCGGGTAGGACTGGGAACTGGTCACGGCGACGAGCTGCGGGACCAGTTCGGCCAGGACCTCGGCCGAGGGCACCATGCCGCGTTCCACGAGCGTGTCGAGCGGGGCGCTGAGCGCGGCCTCGACCACCTGCCGGATCGCTGCGGGCACCGGGGTGCCTGCGGGGAGGCGGGTGTTGCCGGTGTGTGCTTCGTGCGCCGAGACGTCGGCGACCAGCGGGGCCACGTCGGCCACACCCGTCTCCTGGTGCAGCCCGGAGAGGCGGCGCAGCACCAGCTGGGCGAGGTCGTGGTGCGACGGCTGGGCCGCCTGGACGGCCTGGCGGGTGCGCAGTTCGGTGTGCCGGTCGGAGCCCGGCCGGCCGCGCCGGCGCACCATGGATGCCACCGCGTGCCGCAGCAGTCCGAGGCGGCGCGCGTCCAGCGGCCGGCCGGCGGCGGTCTCCGCCAGGGCGCCGCGCAGGATGCCGAGGTTCTCCTTCGGGTCGCGGTGCTTGGTGCAGCGGGTGTGGGTCGCGGCGAGTTCGTCGTAGCGGCGGAGCAGCATCGCGCTGCGCTCCAGCCAGGCGCTGTCGGGCGTACGCTCCAGCACCCGGCCGGCCTCGGCGGTCTCCAGCCAGTGGGCCAGCAGTTGGTCGCCGAACGGCTGCCAGACGGTGAGCGCCTCGCGCTGCGCTTCCACGGCGGCGTTCGGCCGCCGGCCCGTGAGGGTGGTGACGGCGTCGCCGACCGTGCGCCGGTGCACCGCCTCGGAGTCCGGCGCGGGCAGCGCGGACGGCCGGGGGGTGAAGCGCAGCCGGCCGGCGAACGGCTCCAGGACGTCGACGAGTTCCAGCGCACCGGCCGCGTCCCCGGCCCGCACGAGCCACGCCACCGTCAGCAGCGCCGCCTCCTCCGGCACGGCGGCCTCGTAGCGGCCGCTGTCGAGGAGGTCGTACAGCCGGGACAGGCCGGGCTCGGTGAGGCAGTACGCGAAGAGCGCACCGCGCTCGGCCGCCACCCCGGCCAGGGCCGCAGCCTCGCGCTCGTACGGCTGGAGCGGGCCCTCGGCGCTCGCGGCGGAGGTGGCGAAGCCGCCCCGTACGACCTCGGGCGTCACCCAGGCGGGCAGTCCGGCCACCGGGGTGCGCGAGCCGATGGCCAGCCGGCCGTCGGCGATGCCGGCGAGCACGGCGCGCCAGCGGGCGACCCGGGCCTCGGCGCTGCGCCGGGTCTCGGTGCTGCGCCGGGTCTCGGCGTTGGTGTGGGAGTCGGCCGGTGAGGCCAGGAACGCCTGGGCCAGGGCCAGTTGGCGCTGCGGGTAGTGCGCGGATGTCCCGGCCCCGGCGGGGCGCTGCTGGTCAGCGTTGTCGTCCATAGCCGACGTGGCAGGTTCCGCCCCTGCGCCCTCCGGGTCCAGAGCCCGGCGCTCTGCTGCTGAGCTACACGTCGATGGGCGCGAGACTATGCGTCCGGTCGGCGGCCGTGCAACGTACTTTCGCTGCCTCCGCCGGGCTCGCGGCGTAGCCTGGCACTTCGGGTGCCTGATGGGGGGAGCCGCCGTGTCGATCGAGTTCGTTCGCCGCCTGGACGGTCTGGTGTACCACTTCCGCGCGGACGGCGTGTTCAACGGCAGGCCGTCGTACAAGCGGGTGGACCTGGACGTGTGGTGCCGGTGGCTGCCGGAGCGGGGCTGGTGCACCGTCGGCGCCGACGGGGTCGCCAACTCCGGGCCGCTGGCGGGGCGGACGGACGACCAGGAGCTGTTCCCTCCGCTCGGCCCTTGGCGCAGTTGGAAGGCCGGCAAGTCGTACCTCTACGATCTGCGCCGCGTCGGCGATCCGGGCGGTAGCGGTACTGCTGGTGCTGATGGCACTGATGGCACTGATGGCATTGATGGCACTGATGGGACTACTGGCGGTACCGGCGTTACTGCTTGACAGGGTGCGCAATACTGTAACGCGCATCCCAGCAGCTCGGAGCACCACATGCACCCCTTCCTCGACCACCCCGGGCCGCTCGCCTTCGCGCACCGGGGCGGTGACCTCGGCCACCCCGAGAACTCGCTCGCCGCCTTCGCGGCCGCCGTCGCCCTCGGGTACCGCTACCTCGAAACGGACGTGCACGCCACCCGTGACGGCGCGTTGGTGGCCTTTCACGACACCCGCCTCGACCGGGTCACCGACCGCACCGGGGCGGTGGCCGAACTGCCCTGGGACACCGTCAGGCAGGCCCGGATCGGCGGCACCGAGCCCGTGCCGCTGCTGGAGGACCTGCTCGACGCGTTCCCCGGGGCCCGCTTCAACGTCGACGTCAAGGCGGCGGCCGCCGTCGGGCCGCTGGTCGAGACGATCCGCCGGACCGGCGCCTGGGACCGGGTCTGCGTCGGCGGCTTCTCCGACAGCCGCCTCGCCGCCGTCCGCGCCGCCGCGGGCCCCCGGCTGGCCACCTCGCTCGGCCCGCGCGAGGTGGCCCGGCTGCGGCTGCGTTCGCTGGCCGGGCCGCTGCTGCGGGGGCGCGGGGAGCGGGAGCGGTCCGGCGCGCGGTTCGGGGCGCCGTTCGCCGGGGCGCGGTCCGGGGCGTCGTTCGCCGGGGTGTGCGCGCAGGTGCCGGAGCGGCACCGGGGCGTCCGGGTCGTCGACCGGGCCTTCGTACGCGCCGCCCACCGCCTCGGCCTCCAGGTTCACGTCTGGACTGTGGACGATCCCACACGGATCAGGGCTCTCCTCGGCCTCGGTGTGGATGGCATCATGGCCGATCGCATAGACGTCCTGCGGGACGTCCTCGGCGAGCGCGGCTGCTGGAGCGACGGCAGCACCGGCTCCAGCACGGTGATGGGAGCCCCATGACGAGCACCACGGACAACCTGCCGGACCGTCGGCCGGACGATCTTCCGGACGGCCCGCCGGAGCGCGCGGCGGCCGCCGCCGACGACAGCGCCCTGCGCCGGATACGGTTCGGCTGGTACATCAACGACTGGGCCAACGCCGCCTTCTCGGCCACCGTCCTGACGGTGTTCCTCGGGCCGTACCTGACCACCATCGCCAAGAACGCCGCCGACGCGGCCGGCGACGTGCACCCGCTCGGACTGTCGGTGCGCGCCGGGTCGTTCTTCCCGTACACGGTCTCCTTCTCCGTGCTGCTCTCGGTCGCGGCGATGCTGCTGACCGGCACGGTCGCGGACCGCACCGGGCGGCACAAGGAACTGATGTGCGGCTTCGCCTACGTCGGCGCGGTCGCCACGATGGGGATGTTCCTCCTCGACGGCGACCGCTACCTGCTCGGCGGCGCACTGCTGGTGGTCGCCAACATCGCGTACGCGGTGTCGGTCGCGCTCTCCTACGCCTACCTCCCCGGCCTGGCCACCCCCGACGAGCGCGACGCGGTCTCCTCCAAAGGCTGGGCCTACGGCTACGCGGGCGGCGGACTGCTGCTGATCGCCAACCTGGCGCTGTTCCAGGGCCACGACGCGCTCGGCCTGTCCTCCGGCACCGCCGTGCGGATCTGCCTGGCCTCGGCCGGCCTGTGGTGGGCGCTGTTCACGATCGTCCCGATGCTGCGGCTGCCCTCCCGGGCGGGCGCGGCCCCCGGCCGTACCGTCGCCGTGCCCGACCGACCCGCCTCTGCGCCGGACCGGCCCGCCGCCGGCAGCCTGCGCGAACTCGCCCGCACCCTGCGCGGGATGCGCCAATACCCGCTCACACTGCTCTACCTGGGCGCCTTCCTCTGCTACAACGACGGCATCCAGACCGTCGTCTCCCAGGCCTCGCTCTACGGCAGCGAGGAACTCGGCATGGACCAGACCACGTTGGTCGCCGCCGTGCTCCTGGTCCAGATCGTGGCGATCGGCGGCGCGCTGCTCCTCGGCCGGATCGCCCGCCGCTACGGCGCCAAGCGGACCGTCCTCGGATCCCTGGTCGGCTGGGTGGCCACCCTCGCCCTCGGGTACCTGATGCCCGCCCACCAGCCCGTCTGGTTCTTCGCCCTGGCCTGCATGATCGGACTGGTGCTCGGCGGCAGCCAGGCGCTCTCGCGCTCGCTGTTCTCCCACCTCATCCCGGCGGGCCGGGAAGCCGAGTACTTCAGCGTCTACAAGGTCAGTGACCGCGGCACCAGTTGGATGGGCCCGCTGGTCTTCGGCCTCGCCTACCAGATCACCGGCAGCTACCGTTCGGCGATCATCTCGCTGCTGGTCTTCTTCCTCATCGGCTTCGTCCTCCTGCTGAAGGTCCCCGTCCGCCGCGCCATCGAGGCGGTCGGCAACCCCGTCCCCGAACGGCTCTGACGCCCCGGCCGGGGGTGCCTACGGTCGGCTGCCGCTTTTGCCGCCGTCGGGGGTTTACGAGCCGGGGAAGAGTCGGCCGAGGTGGTAGTGCAGGACCGCCACCGCGTCGTCCGCCGTCCGCTGGCCGAGGAGGACGCTCAGGCCCAGGCCGGCGGAGACCGCCAGGAGGACGACGGCCTCCTGGCGGGCGTCCATGCGCGGATCGGTGTCCCCGGCCTGCCGGGCGGCGGTCAACTGGCCGACCAGGAAGTCCTCCATCTCGTTGGGCGCCGTGAGGAACGACTGGCCGGTGAGCGCGGGGTCGGTGATGGAGAGCACCGCGTACTCGGTGTAGACGAGGTGGAAGGTCCGGCTCTCCTCGTCCGTCGGCACGGACTCCAGCAGGACCGCCTCGACGATGTCGCGCGGTGACGCCGCGGGCCCGGCCGCCCTGGCGCGGTCGCGGATCCGTTCCTGGACTCGCTCCTGGACCCGTGCCTGGACCCGCCCTTGGATCCGTTCGCCCATTCGTGCGGCCAGGCGGGTGAGCGCCGCGAGCAGCAGCTGCTCCTTGGTGTCGAAGTAGTACTGCACGAGCCGCACCGAGACACCCGCCTCGATCGCGACGGACCGCATGGTGACGGCGTGCAGCCCGGTGTCCGCCGCCGTGCGCAGCAGGGCGTCGATGATGTGGGCCCGCCGCTCCTCGTGATCCACCAGCTTCGGCATCGGGTTCCCTCCAAACGTTTTTATGGTACAAACATACCATCAAGTGCTGCTGTTTCATGCATTCCGAGCACCGGGAGGGAACATGACCAGGACCAGCGTCGGACACTTCGTCAGCGAGAAAGCCCGAACGAAGTTCCTTGAGGCCTACGACCGTGCGATGGAGCTGTGGCCCGGCCCCCGTCGGGAACTCGATGTCGAAACCAGCTACGGCACCGTCCACGTCCACCACTACGGACCCGACGGACCCGACGGATCCGAAACCGGCGAACCGATCGTGCTGCTGCACGGCCATGCCGGACACCCGTCCAACTGGTACCCGCAGATCGCCGCCCTGGGCGAACACCACCCCGTCTACGCGATCGACACGCTCGACGACCCCGGCCGCAGCGTCCAACGCGCCGTCGCGGCCGGCTCCGAGGAGAACGCGGCCTGGCTCGGCGAGGTCTTCGCCGGCCTCGGACTCGACCGCATCCACCTGGTCGGCCTCTCCTACGGCGGCTGGCTGACCCTCAACCAGGCCATCCACGCACCCGAACGCCTCGCGTCGATCGCACCGATGGACCCCGGCGGCATCGAGAAGGTCCCCGCCCGGTTCTACGCCCACATGATCGGCGGCCTGTTCGGCATGCTCGCCCCGCGGCCGCTGCGCCCCGCGCTGGGACGCCTGCTCGCCAACCCCGCACTCAGCTCGCCGCCCGAGATGATCGCCCCCCTGATGCTCGGCATGCGCAGCTACAAGCCGAACACCCGCCCCGCCGCCAGGCCGTTCACCGACGAGGAACTGAGCTCCATCCGCCTGCCCACCCTCGTCCTGCTGGGCAAGCGCAGCGCCCTGCTCCGCCCGCGCCACGTCCTCCAGCGGGTCACCGCGCTGATCCCGGGAGTCCGGGCCGAGATCGTGCAACGAGCCGGCCACGGCCTCAACCTGGAACGCCCCGACCTGGTCAACGAACACCTGCTGCAGTTCATCACCTCAACCCGGCAGGAGACCCGGAGCTGACGGTCGGCCCCCGCCGCCGGGTGCGCGCACCCAGGGCTCGGCCGAGGCCCGAGAAGGGCCCGGCCGGCGACCCCGACCACCACAGCGTCGGACGCTCATGCCGGTGATGCCGGAGATGCCGTTGAGACGTCAGGCAGTCCTCAAACGATCCAGGAACTCAGGTACACCCGGCACCCGCCGGTAGGGCTTGAACGCGGGCGCGAGTTCACGTACCAGAGTGACGCACCGTTCGGCTCCGATCCGGGTGGCGAGGTCGAGGGACTGGTGGGTGACGGCGAGGGCCTGCTCGACCTCCCGGGCCCGTAGGAGACTGCGGGCCTCGTAGGTGAGGAAGATCCCGCGGGTCTTGTCGCGGGATCGTGGCAGCAGGCTCATGCCCTCGTCGATGCGGGCGTGGGCTTCGCCGGTGCGGCCGAGGTCGAGCATGCACTGGCCGGAGTCGACGGCCAGGTCCGCGGTGCTCATCCACCCGCACCATGCGGGAGCCCGGTCAGGGCTGTCGGTCAGCAGGGCGGTCTCGGCGGCGGCCAGGTCGCGGTGGCAGTCGGCGGCGGAGCCGAGGGCGGCGTGCGCGCGGGCCCGGCGAAGGTGGAGCAGGGACTGCGCGGTGGGGTGCCGAGTGTGGATGAGGGCCTGGCTGAGCGGTTCGATGGCGGCGCCGGGCTGGCTGAGCCAGATCGACTGGTAGGCGAAGTCGGAGAGGATTCCGGCGCCGAGGTCGCGGTCGCGGGAAGCGTGCGCGTTGGCGAGGGCCGCGTTCCAGAGCTTGCCCGCCGCGAAGTGCTGGCCCTGGTCGAACCGGTGCCAGCCGCAGGTGCTCGCCAGGGAGGCGGCCAGTAGGTGCAGTCGCCGGCCGATGGGTTCGGTGTACCGGCCCTGCTCCAGCAGGTCGGTGACCGTCTCCAGCTGGGCATCCATCAGTTTCGCGGTGTGCTGCCGCTGTTCGGTGGGCTGGGCGGTCAGCTTGGCGCTGGTGTCCTCCAGCCAGTCGACCAGTTCGGCGTCGAGCTGCTTGCCGTCCAGTGCGGTGGCGAGCCGGTCGGGTTCGAGCGTGGCCCACTGGGCTGAGAGCCCGGCCAGCGCGAGCGCGCTGAAGGTCATGAAGGTGCGGCGGCGATGGTCCATTGCGGCTCTCAGTGCATCTCGAAGTGCGTGGACGGTGAACGCCGATCCGAGCGGCACCGGCTGCTCCTGGCCGGGCAGCCAGTGCGGCCACTCGAAGGCGTCCAGGTCGCCGATCGAGACGTCGAAGGCTTCGGCGATCAGGAGCTGGGACTCGATGCTCGGCGTCTTGCGCCAGTTCTCCCACTTGCTGACGGCGGCCTTGTCGGTGCCGGAGCGGAGACCCTCGGGCCTGTTCCTGGCGGCGTGGTGGATGCGGGCCGCGAGGTCGGTCTGGGACCAGCCGCGAAGCGCGCGGGCGTACGCGAGGGGGTGCCGGATCTGGTCGTCCACGGGGCCAATCCCATCATCGACGGTGACCGTGAGCCTACTGCCGGCGACAGCGGGACCACCCCGGGACTACGGACAACGTCTGGTTGGTGACTGCGAGTTGAGCTCTACTCGTCATGCATCGACAAGTTCCTTCGCGAAGCGGAAGGAGTCCGCATATGAAACGACGTGCCGCGGTCATCGGCCTCGGACACCAGGCGCTCGAAGACCACCTGCCCGGCCTGCTCGGCTCCAGCAGGGCCGAACTCGTCGCCATCTGCGACAGCAACCCCACCACCCTGCGACAGCGGCAGGAAGCCCTCCAGGTCCCCGGATTCACCCGCACCGGTGAGCTTTTGGACGCCGCGTCCCCGGACTTCGTGGTCGTCGCCGTCCCGCACCACGTCGGCCGGGAGGTTGTCCAGGAGTGTGCCGCCCGCGGCGTCCACGTTCTCAAGGAGAAGCCGTTCGCCACCTCGGTGCGGGAGGCCCGAGAGCTCGCCCAGGTCTGCCGGGCCGGCCAGGTCGAGTTGATGGTCGCCCTCCAGCGGCGCTTCAACCCGATCTACACCAGCGTCGCCGGACTGCTGGACCAGATCGGCACCCCCTTCCTGATCGACGGCCAGTACACCTTCCACACCGACGACCCCGGTGCCGGATGGCGCGGGGACATCCGCCAGGCCGGCGGCGGCTGCATCATCGACATGGGCTACCACCTCATCGACCTGTTGCTGTGGTACTTCGGCCTGCCCAGCCGGATCATCGCCGATTTCTCCACCGCCGCCGTTCCCGGTGGCGGGTACGACGCGGAGGACACCGCCGTCATCCAGCTCGGTTACGACGCCGACCTGTACGGCTCCGTGCTGCTGTCCAGGTGGATGGCCCCGAAGACCGAGCGCCTGTACGTGGTCGGCACCCGCGGCTCGGTGCTGTTGACCAAGGGCCAGGTCCAGCGGTTCGACCTGCACGGCGCGATCGTCGAGGAGCTGACCCGCCCGCACGCGCCCGCTTCGGCCGCGACCGCGCAGATCGACTACTTCTGCCGGGTCCTGGACGGTGAGAGGCCCAACACTTCCGGCGCCGACCAGCACCTGGCGCACGCGGCGTTCATCGCCTCCTGCTACCAGTCCAAGGCAGCGGGGCGCTACATCGACCCGAAGGAGATGCTGTGACCAGCCCTCTCGCCCTGCTCGGCGGCAAGGCCGCCGTCACCGTCGACGGCCCGCACTTCTCCTGGCCGCCGATCGACGACACCACCCGTGCCAAGGTCGGCGCCCAGCTCGACGAGTCGATCTCCATCCCCGGCCGGTCCGGCATCGTCGCCGAGTTGGAGGACGGGCTGCAGGACTACTTCGGCGTCCGGCATGCGGTCACCACCAGCTCCGGCACCGCTGCCCTGCACGCCACCTACTGGGCCGCGAGGATCAAGCCCGGCGACGAGGTCATCGTCCCGGCGTGGACCTTCCACGCCACCGCCTCCCCGCTGTTCCACCTTCGTGCCGTGCCGGTGCTGTGCGAGACCGGTCCGGACGGCAACATCGACCCGAACCGCGTCGAGGAGCTGATCACTCCTCGCACCCGCGCGGTCATGGCCACCCACCTGTGGGGCAAGCCGGCCGACATGACCGAGCTCGTGGCCGTCGCGAACGTCCATGACCTGGCGGTGCTGGAGGACGGGTCCCACGCCCACGGCGCCGGCACCGCCGGGCAGAAGGTCGGCACGTTCGGTCTCGCCTCGGCCTTCTCCCTCAACGGACCCAAGCCGCTGTCCGGCGGTGAGGGCGGGTTCGTTCTCACGGACGACGACGACACCTACCACCGGGTCATCACGTTCGCGCACTACAACAAGCGGGCCAAGACCGAGATCCCGGACGGCCGTCCGCTCGCGCGGTACGCGGTCACCGGGACCGGCCTCAAGCTCCGCATCCACCCCCTCGCCGCCGCCATCGCCCACGACCAGCTCGCCCGCCTCGACGACTACCTCGCCGGCCGGGCGGAGATCGCCCGCCACCTCACCGACCAGCTCGGCCGGATACCCGGCCTGGAGGTCACCGCAATGCCCGACGGAGTGATTCCGTCCTGGTACGGGTTGACGCTCACCTACCGGCCCGAACAGCTCGGCGGCCTGCCGATCGAGCGGTTCCACCAAGCGCTGCTCGCCGAGGGCGCCACCGAGTTCGACCGGCCCGGCTCCACCTGCCCCCTCAACCAGTTGCCGCTGTACCAGCAGCCCAGCACGCTGTTCCCCGGCCACCCGCAGTCCCAGCGCCGGTACAAGGCCGGGGACTTTCCCGTCGCCGAGCGTGCCCACGCGCACATGATCAAGCTTCCGGTCTGGCATCGTGAGCAGGATCTCGAACTGGTCGAGCAGTACGTTCGCGCGGCCATCAAGATCGGCGACCATCACGAGGAGCTGTTGTGACCACCGCCTTCCCCTCTCCCTCTCCCTCCCCGTCTCCTGAGTTCGCGGCCCGGCTCGCGGCCGACGCTGAATCCGCAGGCATCACCGGCTTCGTCGCCGCCGCCGTGATCAACCACGGAGGTCGGGTCCTGCTCGTGCGTCGCAACCCCGGCGACTACCTGGGCGGCCTGTGGGAGGTTCCCTCCGGGACGGTCGAAGAGGGGGAGGGGATTCTGGGCGCCCTGCACCGCGAGACCAGCGAGGAGACTGGTCTGACGATCCATCAGATTATCGGCTACGTCGGCCACTTCGACTACCGGAACAGTCGAGGCGGCACCACTCGCCAGTTCAACTTCGCCGTCACCGTGGAGAAGGCCGAGCCCGTCGTCCTCACCGAGCACGACGCCTACCAGTGGGCCCTACCCGGCGAGTTGCCCGAGGTGAGTGACGCCGTGCGCGAGTTGCTCGCTCGCTGACACGCGCCGCGGAGGTCGCGGAAGGGCTGCCCTCGACTGGGTGGCCCTTCTGCTCGTTTCACGCGGTTGAACAGCGTGTTCGCCGACTCGCCACCCCCGAAATGCGGTGTCGCGTTTCCGCCAGCGCCGGTGTCCCGCTCGCGAGAGAGTCGGCGACGGTTCGTGTTCCTGATCGCGGACCTGCTCGTCTGGCACTTCGCGAAAGGCACAGCGCATGCACGTCGTCCCCGGGCTCAAGATCCTGTACTTCGGAACTCCGGTGGTGCTGATCAGCTCACTCAACGAGGACGGTACGGCGAACCTCGCGCCGATGTCCTCGGTGTGGTGGCTGGGCCAGTCCTGCATGCTCGGTCTCGGCAACAACGGCCAGACCACCGCGAACCTGCTGCGAGAAGGCGAGTGCGTGCTCAACCTGCCCTCGTCGGCGATGGTCGATGCCGTCGACCGGATCGCGCTCACCACCGGGAAGCCGACCGTGGCGGACTACAAGGTGAAGCAGGGCTACCGGTACGAGCCGGACAAGTTCTCGGTCGCACAGCTGACCGAACAGGCGTCGGACCTGGTCCGAGCCCCCAGGGTCGCGGAATGCCCGGTCCAGCTGGAGTGCAAGGTCGTCTCGGCCCACCCCTTCGGCGGTCCCGAGCCGCACGCCACCGCCTTCGAGGTCGAGGTCCTTCGCGCCCATGTCGAGGAGGACCTCGTCATCCCCGGGACGCACTACGTGGACCCGCTCGGCTGGGACCCGCTGATCATGAAGTTCTGCGAGTTCTTCGGCGGGGGAGACAACGTTCACCCGTCGAGGCTCGCCGAGGGCTGGAACATGCCGCACCAGCTCCAGTCGGCGACCGTCTGAACTGCTCTTTTGTTCGTCCTCCTACCAGAGGGTGGCCGGCCCCGAGAGGACCCAGCCGGCGTCGGTGGGCTTGACCCAGAAGCTCAATGACACCTCGATGATCCGTGCGCGGTAGGTGATCTCGACGTAGAAACCGGTGCCTTCGTGGCCCCAGTGGAAGTCCGCGAGATCGAGTTCGCGGAGCCAGGACAAGTCCTGGTCCCACCCGTCGGCAGCAGGGCTGCCGTTTGTCTCGTCCTTGTCCTCGTCCTTGTCCTCGTCGGCGTTCGCCTCGACCGAGCCGGCCCATAGTGACTTGAGCACATGCCGGACCGAGGTGTGATCGACGAGTTCCACGGCCTCGGGGATCCGCTCGGTTCGGAGCAGACTGAAGTAGCGACAGACGACTGCTTCGACGTCGGCTTTGGCAGGGCGCTCCGTCCAGATCTTCACCGTGGGATCTTAAGGGAGCGTCGGACGGATCTCGCCCTCAGCACGGGAAGTCGGCCGGTCCGACTTCCCGTGCTGCGAAAGCCCCATGTGCTGCCTGCGCTCCTCCGCGTCGCTTCAGCGCGCCGGCCCGATCCCCTCCGGGAGGGCGGCCACCACGAGGGCGACGGCTTCCTCCGGCGTCTCGGTGCGCGCGAGCAGCTCGCCGTCGTTCCATACCCCGTACAGCCCCTCGTCGTACGGGCAGATGACGTACCCGATCCCGGCCTTCCTCCTCCAGAACTCCTCGACACTGGTGGAGAACCAGAGGTTGAAGTGGCTGTTGACCGGCATCAGCTGCCGGAGCACCGGCTGGGCGTACGCCGCCGCCAGCAGCGCGTGGGCACGCGGGTGCCGCTTGTACGGCGGGTTGTGGACGCGGTCGAGCTTGACGAGCCACGTCAACTCGACGGCACCGAACGGCTCCCGCTCGTGGGCGAGGGCCCAGGGCCTGAACCGGACGAACGAGGCGCGCGCCCGGGTCTCCTCAAGCCCCGCGCCGCCCGTCCACGCCGCCGTCGCCCTGACCACCTTCGCCAGGTCCGAGGTCCACCCACAGGCCAGGGGCGTGCCGTTGAGGTGGAGGATCACCTGGCAGGTCCGCCGCCGCCCGCCAGGCGGATACACCATCACGCGCCGGCCGCTCCCCGCGTCGACGTACTCCGCGAGGCGACGCCACTGCCCGTCCAACTCGGGCAGGGCGAGCCCGAGTTCCTCGGCCGTACGCCCCAGCGCAGCCTGGAGGGCCCCGTCATCGTCCCAGCCACCCTCGCCAAGCCCCGCCTCGAAGTTCATCACCCCAGTCTGCCCACATCACTGCCGCCTGGTGGCCGTTTCTTGCCGATAACCACTGCCATGGCCTCGGCGATGACGGGCGCCTTCGTGGTAGGTGGGCTACCGACCGCGGCGGTTGTCCTCCCAGTCGTCGAACCAGCGGAGCCAGATGGGCGTGCCGACACCGCGGTGCCACTGGTTGCGAGCGGCTTCCTCCAGCTCCGGGGTCGTCAGACCCTCCTCGTGTTCCAGCCAGTCGATGTACCACTCACCGAAGCCGGCCGGTCGTCCCGCATCCGTCAGCAGCGGGCTGAGGCGATCGCAGGTCGGCCGCCCGTCGAACCACATGCTGCCGCGGTCCGAACCGCTGACGACGAGCAGGGTGCTGAAGTTGTGGCCATGGCCCGCCAGAAACACGCCGCCCGTGACCCGGTCCCGCTCCGCCGCCTCCACGGCCTCGTTCCGAGCGTCCCGGGCGGCCGCGAAGTCGGCAGGGTCGGCATAATCCTCTTCCCGCACGCACTTCTCCCACACCTCGTCACTCGCCGCCAGTGCGGTGTCGTGATCGGGGAACGGCACGTGCAGCCGCTCCAGTTGGGTGTCCGCGTCCCCTGCCCAGTGCCACCCGTGGGGTCCCTGCCGCAACTCCCTGGGCCACCGCCCACCCGCACTCACCCGCAGCAGGAACTCCCGGTAGTCCGCCGGAAACGTGATCCCGAACTGCCGCTCCGCCTCCACCACCTGGATTTCGGCCAGCGGCGCGGCCAGCTCATCCCCCGCCCCGCTCCACGCCCGCTCCTCGCGCACCGCGCGTACCCGCCCCCGGACGTCGTCCCAGTCAATGCTCCGCATGATCGGCCAGGATATGACCTTGGTGATTTATGGCCATGGCAGCAGGGGTGTATGTGTGAGTCGGGACGTGGAGGTGGGGTGTGACCAAGGACGAGGGTGTGGTCCTGCTGAAGGACCTGGCGAACTGAATCGGAGGCGGTGTGGGCTGCCGACCCCCCTGGTGAAGGGGGCCGACAGCCCGTGTCGGGTGGCCTGGCCCTACTGGCCGAGGGCTCGGGTCGCGTCCTGGGCGGCGAGGGCGAGGGCCTTGTCGAGGGCTTCGGTGTTACGTCCGCCGGCGTTGGCGATGGGGCCCTTGCCGCCGGCTCCGCCGCCGACGGCGCGGGCGGCCGCGGTGAGGAGTCGGCCGGCCTGAGTGCCGGTGGCGTGGAGGCTGCGGGTGATGGCGGCGGCGAGGAGGGCCTTGCTGTTGTGTTCGGTGCCGAGGATGACGATGGCGTGCTCGCTACCGAGAAGGTCGGCGGTGTTGGTGGCGAGGGTGCGGAGTTCGTCGGGGCCGAGGTCGGTGACCTTCTCGGTGACGATCCGGCCGCCGGGGACGGTGCGGGCGGTGGCGGCGAGTTGCTGCGCGCGGGTGCGGAGCTCGGTTTCGCGGAGGCCGCCGAGTTCCTGTTGGGCGGTGGTGAGGGCGTCGAGGCGCTTGCGGAGGGCGTCGGGGGCGTCGTGTGGGCGGGTGCCGAGGAGGGTGGAGAGTTCTTCGAGGAGGCGGCGTTCGGTGTCGTGGTAGGTGAGGGCGTCGCGGCCGGTGAGGGCTTCGATGCGGCGCAGGTTGGAGCCGACGGAGGCTTCGCCGAGGATACGGACGGGGCCGGCGTTCGAGCCGTGGGGGACGTGGGTGCCGCCGCAGAGTTCGCGGGAGAAGTCGCCGATGTCGACGATGCGGACGTGGTCGCCGTACTTCTCGCCGAACAGGGCGGTGGCGCCGGCGGCCTCGGCTTCGGAGCGGGTGGCGTGCCAGATGCGGACTTCGGGGTCGTCGAGGAGGTGGTCGTTGACGAGGGCCTGGATGGTGGCGAGCTGGGTGGGGTCGACGGCGGAGAAGTGGGCGAAGTCGAAGCGCAGGCGGCCGGCGTCGACGAGGGAGCCGTGCTGGCGGGCGTGGTCGCCGAGGGTGCGGCGGAGCATGGCGTGCAGGACGTGGGTGGCGGAGTGGGAGCGGGCGACGGCGCCGCGGCGCGGGCCGTCGACGAGGGCTTCGGCCTGCTCGCCGGTGCGGATCTCGCCTTCGCGGATGCGGACGGTGTGGATGTGGAAGCCCTCCAGGCCGAGCCTGGTGTCCAGGACGTCGAGGAGCGCACCGTCGGTGGTGCGGATGGTGCCGGTGTCGCCGACCTGGCCGCCGGACTCGGCGTATAACGGGCTGCGGTCCAGGACGAGTTCGACGGTGCTGCCCTGGTCGGCGCCGGGCACGATGGTGCCGTCGGCGATGAGGCCGAGGATGGTGGCTTCGGTGCCGAGGCGGTCGTAGCCGGTGAAGTCGGTGCGGCCGTGGCGGGAGGACAGTTCGCGGTAGGCGTCCTGGCGGCGCAGGGCCTCGGCGGTCTTGGCCTTGCCGCCGGTCTTGGCGCGCTTTTGCTGCTCGGCGAGCAGGGTGGTGAAGCGGTCCTCGTCGACGGTCAGTCCGGCGTCGCGGGCGGCCTCGATGGTGAGCTCGACGGGGAAGCCGTAGGTGTCGTGCAGTTCGAAGGCGGTTTCGCCGGTGAGGGTGGTGGACCGGCTGTCGCGGCTGTGGGTGACGGCGGCGTTGAGCAGCCGGGTGCCCTGGGTGAGGGTGCGGGTGAAGGACTCCTCCTCGGCGGTGACGACCTGCTCGATGAGGCTTGCCTGGTAGGTGAGTTCGGGCCAGACGTCGCCGAGGTTGGCGATGACGCTGGTGGTGGCGGGGGCGAGGACGGGGTGGTCGATGCCGAGCAGGCGGGCGTGGCGGATCGCGCGGCGCATGAGGCGGCGCGTTCGCTCGGAGTTGTCCTTCAGAGCAAAACCGAGAGCACGGAACGGCGATGGCCCGGGCCGCTGTGCGGGCCGGGCCGTCGTTTGCCTTGGTGGGGGGGTGGGGTCAGGGGGTGGGGCGGAGGGTGGCGGTGGTGGTGCGGGCTAGCCAGACGCCTAGGAGGGCTTGGAGGAGGCTGATCAGGAGGGTGGCGGTGATCATCAGGGAGGCCAGGGCCGGGAGGCCGGCGAGGGCGGCGAGGGTGCGGGCGGTGCCGGCTACGGCTTCGCCGGTGGCGGTGCGCCAGAGGAGGGGGGCGGCCCAGCCGGCGAGGGCGGCTGTGGTGGCGGTGAGGACGGCGGTGCGGGCTCGTTGGCCGCGCAGGGCGGTGGTGGTGCCGAGGGCGAGGCCGCAGAGGAAGGGGAGGTACCAGAGGGACCAGAGGGAGCCGAGGGCTATGACGGTGGTGGCAGTGAGGGTGAGGAGGAGGGGGAGGAGGGGGCGGAAGGTGGGGGAGTGGTGTTGGGGGGTCGTCATGGTGGTCAGGCTCCCGGTCGCAGGGTCCACACCTTGGTGGAGGCGGGTTGGTCGGCGGCCATCAGGAGCGGCGGGTTTCGGCCCTCCCACCAGTAGGGGATGAAGTTCCGGTACCAGGGTGAGGCCGGGTTCTCGCTCTGGCCGCCGGGGTAGACGGCCTGCGCGGTGGCGGTGTCCGGGCCCTTCCAGTCGACGACCATGCGCCAGCTCGGGCCGAAGGTGGAGTTCATGCCGCCGTCGGCCGCGTTGACCGTCCAGCGGTCGCCCTCGGCGGGTTTGGGGCCGTAGCCGAGGGCTTCGGCGCCGGTGAGGGAGGGGATCTGCCGGGTGTGGACGCGGTCCCAGGTCCAGGTGTCGGGGTCGTTGCCGAGGTCCTGGGACAGTTCGGAGACGGCCTGGGTGAACGCGGTCCGCATGGCGTCCGTCGCGGTGCGGGTCGGGCCGCCGGGGGAGGTGAAGGCCGGGTTGGTCGGGTCGTGCAGGGTCCAGGCTTCGAGGTTCTCGTCGAGGCTGGGCAGTGCGCTGGAGACCTTGAGGTACAGGCGGTCGCGTTCGACCGGCACCTTGGCGTGGTCCCACCAGGGCTGGAAGGTGGTCTCCAGGTAGTCGTTCCAGAAGGTCCACCAGATCGGCCCGCCGGCGACGCCGGGTTTCATGGTGTGGTCCCAGCGGTTGAGGACGTCGAGGGCGGCCTGTTGGCGGGGGTCGAGCTTCTGGTCGGCCAGGGCGGTCTTCAGGTGCGGCAGGATGACGGTGGCGAGGTAGTCCGTGACGTCGTTCTGCAGGGTGGCGAAGTCCGCGCTGGTCATCGCCTGGTGGCTCTCCAGGTACTGGTAGATCCGGTTGGCCCGGTAGCCGTTGTCGAAGGCGTTGAGCGTGGTGCCGATGTAGTACGGGTAGTCGGCGGTGACGGGGCGCTGGTTGGCCGTCGCGACCACGTGGTTCGGCGGGTTGTGGACCTGCGGGGTGGCGTCGAAGGGGATGGCGCCGACCACGTCGTACTCGCCGGTGCCGGGCATCGGGAACCAGGGGTTGCCGCCCTTGGTGAGGGGGAAGTACCCGGCGGCGACCACGCCGATGTTGCCGCCGCCGTCGGCGTAGGCGAAGTTGAGCGTGGGGGCGTGCCAGTCGGCGAGCGCGGTGCGGAACTCCTGGTAGTCGCGGGCCTTGTTGACGGAGAGCAGGACGGCCAGGTCGGGGGAGGGGATGTTGCCCATCCAGCTGACCGAGGTGGTCTGCCCGGCCCGGGTCAGGACCGGCCCGTGCACGGTGAGGTCCACGGCGAGGTGTTCGGTGTCGCCGCCCCGGACCGGGATGGTGTACTCCACCCGCTGCATCGGGTGCCACGCGTTGTTCCAGAAGTACTGGCCGGGGTGGTCGGGGCTGGTCTGCTCGCTGTAGAAGACCGTCGACTGGTTCTGCCCGTCCGTCAGGGACCAGGAGATGTTGGCGTTGCGGCCGATCAGCACGCCGGGCATGCCGGCCATGCTGGCGCCGGTGACGTCGGTCTCCGGCGAGGACAGCGCGATCTGGTACCAGTACGAGGGCAGGGTCATCGGCAGGTGCGGGTCGCCGGCGAGCATCGCGTTGCCGCCGGCGACGGCCGGGCCGTTCGCCGCCCAGGCGTTGCTGTCCGGGAAGGTGTGGACCTGGGTGGCCGGGAGCGCGCGGATGGTGTCCAGCAGGGCGTGGGCCGCGGTCGCCTCCCCGGCGGGGTCGGGCTTCCCGGTGGGGGCGACGGGCGCGGGGCGGGGCTCCGACCGGTTGGCGGCGGCTTGGCCGTCGGGCCCGGCGGTGTTGACGTTCGCGGGCAGCGGCGCGATGCCGAGGTCGCGGTACGGCCCGACGTCGTACGGCCGCTGGTCGTTGGGCGCGTGGACCGGGAACCAGTCCATGGTGCGCTCCTCGCCGAGGGACTCCCGGAAGATCGCGTAGTCCAGCGGGGTGCTGGTGAAGTCCATGCTCTGGGTGAGGAGTTCCTGGATGACCAGGCTGTCGACCGGGGTCCAGTCGGCCGGGTAGACCCCGGTGAGGGAGAAGATCGCCGGCCACTGCCCGTTGTGGCGCAGCTCGGAGATCCAGGCGTTGATTCCCCGGGTGTAGCTGGTGAGGGCGCGGCCGGCCGGGCTGTCGGGTGGGGTGGCGGCCCAGGTGGCCTCGGCGGTGCGCAGGAGTCCCATCTGGAGTTCGAAGCGGTCGGACTCGACGCTCCCGGGCCCGTTGAGTTCCGCCAGGCGTCCGCGCCCGGCGCGCCGCTCCAGGTCGAGCTGGGCGAGCCGGAAGCGGGCGTGCAGGTAGCCCTGGGCCTGGAACAGGTCGGTGTCGGAGGCGGCCTTGACGGCGGGGACGCCGTTGTCGTCGAAGGCGACCGTGACCGGCGCGTTCAGGCCCGCCAGGGTGAGGGTCTCGGTGTGCGGGAGTTCGGCGCCGGCGGCGGAGTCCCACGCCCCGGCCCCGGGGACGAGGGCGGTTCCGAGGGCCGGGATGGGCCCGATGCCCAGCGCGAGCAGCGCGAGGACCAGGGCGGAGACTACGGCTGCCACCGCCGCGTGGGTGGCTGTGCGTATGCGCCGCGGCAAGTTGACTCCAGGGGTGCGAGGTTGGGCGGGTGCGGTGGGGTGGGACGAGGAGGGTAGATACCGGGGCCGGGGCTCAGGACCGTCAGGACCAGAAGTCGGCCATCGTGCGGTGGATGCCCTCGACGGTGGCCCGGAGCTCGGGGTGTCCGGGGGCGGAGCCGTAGACCGTGCCGATCAGCCACTCGGTGCCGGCCCGCCAGTCGGCCCGCCAGGACGGGTCGATCCGGGCGTCCACCAGGTCCACCCCGGGGAGGTGCTGGAGGCCGTCGAGCACCTCGGCGGGGCCGGGGACGAGGCCGTCGGCGGGCGGGGAGATGAAGTACTGGAACGCCACCTTCGGGCAGCCTGCGCCCAGGGCGAGCACCGGCTCGGGCGGGTCGAACGCGCCGAGTGCCAGCCGGAGGGCGAGGACGAGCAGGTCCGTCCCGGCGGAGCGCTTGAGGACGTCCGAGACGTGCCCGCCCAGGCGGCCGTTGACCTCGATCAGCCGCGGCCCGTCGGGGGTGAACTTGATCTCGGTGTGGGTGACGCCCTCGCGGATGCCGAGCGCCCGCAGCGCGCGCTGCTCCAGGGCCACGACCTCGTCGGCCAGGCCGGCGGGGAGCAGGGCCGGGGTGAAGTAGCCGGTCTCCCGGAACGGGGGAGCCAGTGGCAGCTTGCCGGTGACCGCGACGGTGCGGATCTCGCCGTCGCGGATCGCGGACTCGACCGAGACGTAGTCGCCCCAGAACTCCCCCACCACGGTGGGGTCGCTGACCAGGTACTCCTCCAGCACGAACACCGCCGGGCTCGCCGCGCCCTCGGTGAACTCGGCGTACCGGTCGGCCAGTTCGGCGGCGCTGCGGACCAGGCAGGTGTCCACGCTGCCGGCCCCCGAGCGGGGCTTGAGGACGGCGGGCAGCCCGGTCGCGGCGAGGGCCGGGCCGAGGTCGGCGGCGGAGTGGACCGTCCGGCAGGCGGTGGCCTGTACGCCCGCCGCCGCCAGGGCCTCGCGCTGGCGGAACTTGTCGACCAGGACCTCGACGGTGGCCCGGTCGTGGAACGGCAGGCCGCACCGCGCGGCCACGGCGGCCGCCGTCCGGAGCAGGTGGTCACTGAAGGTGATCACTCCGGCGGCGCCGAACTCGGCGGCCCGGTCGCACAGTTGCTCCTCGGTCAGGCCGGCCGTGTCCACCACGGTGGCCGACTTCGGCAGCTGGGCCAGGTCGGCGGCCACCTTCGGGTCGCCGAGGTCGCCGAGGAAGACCGCCGTGCACAGCCGCCGCCCGGCGGTCAGGACCCCGCGCGCGGTGGCCGAGCCCCGGCCGTAGACGACCAGCAGTACCGGGGGAGAAAGGGACGCCGGGGACGAAGGGGGCGCCGGGTTCGAGCCGCCCATGTCAGCGCTCCTGCGGCTGGTTCGGGCTGAACGCCGCGCGCTCGGCGGCGACGGAGCGGTGCTCCCAGGCCTCCCGGTCGCGCAGGTAGAGCGGCCGGTCGGCGACGATGGCCCGGGTCTCGGCCGAGCCCGCCGAGAGCCGCCACCGCACCGAGCCGGTGACGGGCGCCGAGCAGACCTCGATGAACGCCTGGCTGGCCCGGCGCAGTTCGCCGAACCAGCGGCCCTCCAGCGCCTCGCGGACCCACAGCTGCTCCTGGTTCAGCTTCTCCCGCAGCAGTTCGGCGGAGAGGGTGGCCGTCTCCAGGTGGCGGCGCGAGCGCAGCAGCAGCCAGGCGGCGGGCATCTCGCGGATCTCCAGCACCTTCGGGCCGTGGCCCAGGTGTTCGAGCCCGCTGTACCGGCCGAGGCCGTGCGCGCCGACCAGGTGGTTGAGGGTGTCGATCAGCTCGGTCAGTGGCAGCCGCCGGCCGTCCACCGCGACCGGACGGCCGGCCTCGAACGCGACCTCGACGGCCTCCGGGGCCTCGGCGGGGCGCAGCGCGCTCCACTGGTAGAGCCGCTCGGGCACGGCGTGGTCCTCGGGGTCGTCGAGGATCCCGGACTCGAACTCCCGGCACCACAGGTTGGAGTCGCCGCTGACCAGCCGCTCGCTCAGCTGCTCCAGGCCGGCTTCCTTGAGCTCGCGCATCTTCTGGTCCCGGTCCACCGGGTCCAGGTCGTACGGGCTGCCGTAGCGCCCGGCGAAGCCGAGCAGTTCGAGGGCGCCGTTGAGCCGGCGCAGGGTGTTCTGGGAGCGGTTGGCGGTGTGCAGCACGGTGGTGGCGCCGAGTTCGCGGGCGGTGTCGACGGCGACCTTGGCGATCAGCGGGCGGCTGAGCGAGGAGCTGACCGGGTGGGTGTCGAGGTAGACGGCGTGTGCGGCGATGGCCGGGCGGACGTAGTCCTCGGCGAACTCCTGTCGGCCGTCGACCAGGTGCAGCCGGATGCCGAGCCGGTCGGCGATCCGCTGCTTGTGCTCGCTGCTCTCGTCCTCGCCGAGGTCGACGCTGACGGCGTGGACGTTGCGGGCGCCGGCCCGGGCCAGGCGGTGCAGCAGGTAGCTGCTGTCCAGCCCGCCGCTGAACAGGGTGACGACGGGGGCCGACGGATCGCGGGCGATCGCGTCGAGCTCGCCGAAGGAACGGACGACCTGGGGAGTCACCGCGATCCCTCCGTTCCCTGCTCGGCCAGGGCGGCGGTGAAGGCCGTCACCGTGGGCTCGTCGTACATCAGGTGCATCGGGACCTCGACGCCGAGCAGCGTCTCCAGCCTGCGGGTGGCGCGGACCACCTTGAAGGAGTCCCCGCCGATCTCGAAGAAGTCGTCGTCCGGGCCGATGGCGGGCAGCCCGAGGACCTCGCACCAGACCGTGGAGACGGTGGCGGCCACGCTGTCGCCGGGCGGTGCTTGCGGTTCGTCGGTGACGGTGGGCAGGACGGCCCCGGCCCGTTCGGTCAGCAGGGCGCGGTCCAGCTTGCCGTTGGCGGTCAGCGGCATCGAGTCGACGGCGGCCAGCGACGCCGGGACCATGTACGAGGGCAGGGCGCCGCGCAGCGTCTCGCGCACGGCGGCGGTGACGCTCGCGGGCTCGGCGCCGGGTGCGAGCACCAGGAAGCCGACCAGCCGGGCGTCGCTGCCGCGGCCGTGGGCCACCACGGCCGCCTGCCGGACCTCGGGCACCCGCAGGGCCGCGGACTCGATCTCGCCCAGTTCGATCCGGTAGCCGCGGATCTTCACCTGGAGGTCGACCCGGCCCAGGAACTCCAGGCCGCCCACCGGGTGGGTACGGACCAGGTCGCCCGAGCGGTAGAGCGAGCCGGGGCCGTCGCCGAGGTGGTCCGGGACGAAGCGCTCCGCGGTGAGCTCGGGCCGGTTGAGGTAGCCGAGGGCGAGGCCCTCGCCGCCGATGTAGAGCTCGCCGGGCTCGCCGTCCGGCACGGGCTTGCCGTCCTCGTCGAGGATCCACAGGGTGGTGTCCTCGATGGCCGGGCCGATGTAGACGGTGTCCAGGCCGGGGTCGCGCGGGGGCACCCAGGCGGTGCAGTAGATGGTGCACTCGCTCGGCCCGTAGAGGTTGGTGAGCGGCGCGGTGGACTGGGCGTGGAAGCGGCGGACCAGCTCGGGCGCGAGCGGCTCGCCGCCGGTGAGGACGCGCCGCAGGCCGTCGAAGCGCTCCTCGGGCCCGCGGGCCAGCAGGAACAGCTCCAGCAGCGAGACCACGCAGTAGAAGATGGTGATGTCGGCTGCGCGGATGGTCTCGGCGAGGTAGTCGGCGTCGCGCTGGCGGCCGGGGGCGGCGATGACGATGGTGGTGCCGGTGATCAGCGGCCAGTACACCTCGATCAGGAACATGTCGAAGCTGCACGCGGTGTGGTGCAGCATCCGGTCGTCCGGGCCGAGTCCGTGGCTGCGCTGGAGCGCCCGCAGGCGGGTGGTCACCGCGCGGTGCGGGATCAGCGAGGCCTTGGGCCGGCCGGTGGAGCCGGAGGTGTAGATGACGACCGCGGGCTGCTCGGCGAGGTCGGCCGCCGGCTCGAACGGGACGGCCGGGCGGGCCGCCGCGCACTCGTCGACGGTGACGATCTCGGTGCCCGGCAACCCGGGGAAGCGGGAGCGCAGTTCGGGGGTGGTGATCAGCAGCCGGGGCGTGCAGTCGGCCAGCATGTCGAGGGTGCGGGCGACCGGGTCGTTGACGTCGAAGGCGACCTGGGCGGCGCCGGCCAGGATCACCCCGGCCACGGCGACCACGAAGTCGGCCGAGCGCTCCAGGTAGACCGCGACCCGCTCGCCCGGGCGCACCCCCCGCTCGCGCAGCAGCGAGGCGACCCGCACGGTGCGGTCCCTGAGCTCGCCCGCGAGCAGGACCCGGTCGCCGTCGACCACGGCGGGCTGCGCCGGATCGGCCTCCCAGCGGGAGAGCAGCAGGGTGTCGAGCCGTCGTTCGCCGTCGTCGAGAATCGTGGCCGTAGAGCTAGCCATGGAGGTTGTGTCCAATCGGTGTGGTCGGTGCAGGGGCGTCCCGGCGGCCGGGGCCGGCCGGGACGCCGGTTGGTTCACTGGTCGGCGTCGGCCAAGGCGTCGGAGCCCGGGGTGTCGGAGCCCGAAGCGTCGGCGTCGGCGTCGGCGTCGGCGGCCAGGGCCGGGCCGATGGCCGCGGTGAGGTCGCGGACCGTGGAGGAGTCGAAGAGCAGCTCGATGTCGAGCGAGCAGCCGAGTTCCGCCTCCAGTCGGGAGACCAGTCGCAGGGCGCGCAGCGAGTCGCCGCCCAGCTCGAAGAAGTCGTCGTCCAAGCCGACCTCGGGCAGGGCCAGGACCTCGCGGAACAGCCGGGCCACCAGCGCCTCGTGGTCCGCCGTGCCGCTCGGCCCGCCGCTCGGCGCGGCCTCGTCGGCGAACCCGGCCGGGGTGGGCAGGGCGAGCAGGTCGGTCTTGCCGGCCGGGGTGAGCGGCAGTTCGGCGAGGACGGTGACCGCCTCGGGGACCATGTACGAGGGCAGCGAGCGCCGCAGCCCGGCCTGGACGCCGGCGGCGTCGAGCGGGGCGCCCCGGTCGGCGGGCACCACCCAGGCGACCAGGCGGCCCTCCCGGACGGCGACCGCGGCGGCCGCCACCTCGGGCAGGGCCAGCAGGACCTGCTCGATCTCGCCGGGCTCGATCCGGTAGCCGCGCAGCTTGAGCTGGCGGTCCATCCGGCCGAGCAGCTCGATCCGCCCGTCGGGCAGGCGGCGGGCGTGGTCGCCGGTGCGGTACATCCGGCCGCCCGTGAACGGGTCGGTGACGAACCGCTCGGCCGTCAGCTCGGGCCGCTGCCAGTAGCCCTGGGCGACGCCGTCGCCGCCGATGCACAGCTCGCCGACGCAGCCGACCGGCAACAGTTCGCCGTCCACGGTGTCCAGCACGTGCAGCACGGTGTTGGCGATCGGGCGGCCTACGGTGACCCGGGTGGTGTCGGCGGTGATCCGCTCGACGCTGGAGTACACGGTGGTCTCGGTCGGCCCGTACATGTTCCACACCGACTCGCCGCGCTCGGCCAGCGGCGCCGCCAGGTCCGCGGGGAAGGCCTCGCCGCAGCTGTAGAGCCGGGGCCGGCCGGCGCCCTGCCAGTCGGAGTCCAGCAGCGCCCGGTAGCGGGACGGGGTGGCCTGGAGCGCGGTGATGCCGTGCTCGACGCTGTAGCGGTCGAGTTCGCGGCCGCTCAGCCCGAGCGCCTGGCTGCCCACGTGCACCGTCGCGCCGACGGCGAGCGGCACCAGTAGCTCGGCCAGCGAGGTGTCGAAGCTGAGCGTGGTGAGGGCGAGGAAGCGGGTGTCGCCGTCGAGGCCGGGGTGACGGCGGGCCAGGCTGTCCACCAGGTTCGCCAGCGCCCGGTGGCCGACGGCGACGCCCTTGGGGCGGCCGGTGGAGCCGGAGGTGAACATCAGGTAGGCGAGGCCGTCCGGGGCGGCGCCCGGCAGCTGGGCGGTCTCCTGGAGCGTCAGGTCGGCGGCGGCCAGGTCCAGGGAGGCCAGGTCGACGGCGGCGCCGTCCCAGCCGGCCAGCGCGGGCGCGCCGGTCGTGTCGGTGAGCACCACGGCCGGGGCCGCGTCCGCCAGGACGAGGCCGATCCGCTCCACCGGGTGGGCCGGGTCGAGCGGGACGAACGCGGCCCCGGCCCGGGCGACGGCCAGCATCGCGGTCACCAGGTCGGCGCTGCGGCCCAGGCAGACGCCCACCCGGTCGCCGGCGCGCACGCCGCGCGCGGCCAGCTGCCGGGCCAGGGCGTCGGCCCGCCGGTCGAGCTCGCGGTAGCTGTACCGGGTCTGCTGGTCGACCACCGCCGGGTGGTCCGGGCGGCTGCGGACCGCGTCGTCGATCAGCCCGGACAGCAGGGCCGACGGCTCGCCGCGGTCGATCTCGCTGCCGTTCCAGGTGTCGAGCTGGCGGGCGCGGGCCGCCTCGGGGACGGCGAGCAGCTCGCGGACCGGGCGGCCGGGCCGCGCGGCGATGCGGGTCAGCACCGCGACGACGTGGTCGAGCAGCGCGGCGGTCTCCTCCGGGGTGATCCGCCCGGCGTCCACCACCGCCTGGAGCTGCATCTCGGCGGCGGCCCGCACGACCAGGGTGACCGGGTAGTTGGTCCGGGTCTCGTAGCGGACGTCGCTGACCGTGACGGCGCCGTGGGAGAGCACCGCCTCGGTGCGGTCCGGGTAGTTCTCGACCACCACGACGGTGTCGAACAGCGGCACGCCGGGCGCGGTCTCGGCCCAGCGCTGGATGTCGGTCAGCGGGGTGTGCTGGTGGTCCAGCAGCGGGTGGCGGGTCGTGGCGTGGCGGGCGAGCCACTCGTCGCCGGGCAGCTCCCGGTCGATCCGCACCCGCACCGGGACGGTGTTGATGAACATCCCGAGCATCTGGTCCGCCCGGTCCAGGTCGACGGGGCGGCCCGAGACGGTCACGCCGACCACCACGTCGTCGCGGCCGGAGCAGCGCGCGACCGTCCCCGCCCAGGCGGCCTCGACCAGGCTGCTGAGCGTGGTGGCCTTGCCGGCGGCCAGCCGCCGCAGCGCGGTGACGGTCTCGGCGGGCAGCTCGGCCCGCACCGTGCGGAAGTCGCCGGACGGCTTGGCGCCCGGGCGCACGCCCGGCAGGCTCAGCGTCGCCGGCTCGCGGTAGCCCGCCAGGTAGCCGGTCCAGAACGCGCGGTCGCGCTCGGCCTCCTGACGGCCCAGCCAGGCGATGTACTCGCGGAAGGCGGGCGGCGCGGGCGCCTCGGCGGTGTCACCGGACAGTCCGGCGGTGACCTCGGCCAGCAGCAGCGCGGCGGACCAGCCGTCCAGCAGCAGGTGGTGGTACGTCCACACCACCAGGTGCTCGTCGGGCAGGCGCAGCACCAGCAGCCGCATCAGCGGCGGCCGGGCCAGGTCGAAGCGCTCGCGGGCGCGCTGCTCCAGCTCCTCGGCGACGGCGCGCTCCCGGGCCGGCTCGTCCAGCCCGGACAGGTCGCGGAACTCGATCGGCAGGTCCGCCTTGGGCAGCACCACCTGGTGCGGGGTGCGGATCCGCTCGCGGACGAAGGCCGTGCGCAGCACCGGGTGCCGGGCGATCGCGCGCTGCCAGGCGGCGCCCAGCTCGGCCAGGTCCAGTTCGCCGCGCACCCGGAAGGTGGTCAGCTCGACGTACAGGCCGTGCTCGGGGGAGGTGGTGCTGTGGAAGAGCATCCCCTCCTGGGTCGGCGAGAGCGGGTAGATGTCCTCGATGTCGTTCACTTGGTGTCCTCTCCTGACCGGAACAGGGCGAATACCCGGGCCAGGTCGTCTTCGCTGAGGTCCGCGTCCGAGAACGCCTCGCCCGACCCCTTCGCGGGGGCCGGATCGGGCTCGGTGGGAGCGGTGGGCGGGGCGGGGGTGTCGGACGCCGGTCCGGCGGCGGGCGCGCGGTCCGCGCGCAGCCGGGCGGCGAGCTGTCCGACGGTGGGGTGGGCGAAGAGGTCGCCGGGGGAGACGGTCAGGCCCTGCCGCTGGAGTTCGGCGGTGATCTGGACGATCAGCAGGGAGTCGCCGCCGAGTTCGAAGATGCTGTCCTCGGGGCCGATCCGGGGGACGCCGAGCAGCCGGGACCAGACCGCGGAGATCTGCTCCTCCAGCCCCTCGGGGCCGGTCGCCGGGGCGGCCTGCGGCGCGGAGGGTGCGGCCTGCGATGCGGACGGGACGGGCGCGGCCGGCCCGGCCGCGCGGGGGCTGACCAGCACGTGCGGGAGGTGACGGTTGGCCAGGATCCGGTCGAAGGCCAGCAGGCCCTCCCGGGTCGGGATGCCGTCTTCCGCGTCTGGGCCAAGAGCGCCCGGGCCAGGAGCGTTCGGGCCGGGGGCGGCCGGGGCCGGGCGCAGCACGAAGCCCTCGACGAGCACGGCCGCAGTGCCGTCCGGCCCGGCGACGACCACGTCGACGACCAGCGTGTCGCCCGCCCCGGCGTCACCGGAGCGGCGGTCGACCCGCACCACGGCCTCGGGGCCGAGCGGGCCGAGCACCACCAGGCGGCGGTAGGCGACCGGCAGGTGGCTGCCGGTGCGGGCGGTGACGGCGCCGGTGGCGGTGTCCAGCAGCGCGGGGTGCAGCGGGTGCGCGGCCAGGTCGCCGTGGAACGCCTCGGGCAGGCGCAGCCGCAGCATCGCCTCGCCGCGCCCGTCCTCGCGGACCTCGGCGACGCTCTCCCAGCGCGGCCCGGTGCGCAGGCCGCTGGCGCCGCCGGGCCGCTCCCCGGCGGCGGAGGGCACCGCGACCTGCGGCACCGGGGCGCAGCGGGCCGCGAGGCCGTCGAGGTCCAGGCGCTCGGGGGAGCCGCCCCCGTACGGGGCGATCCGGCCCTGGGCGTGCGGCCTGGACGGTACGGCGCTGGAGCGGACCTCCCACAGGTGCCCGCCGTCGGGCGCCGGACGCAGCCGCAGGGTGACCTCGGGCGGGGCGTCGGCGGGCATCCGCAGCGGGTGGGTGAAGACCGCGTCCAGCTCGACCGGCCCGTCCCCGACCGCCAACCGGTGCCCGGCGACGGCGAGTTCGAGCAGCGCGGTGCCGGGCAGGACGGGGACGTCGCCGATCCGGTGCTCCTCGGCCGGCCAGACGCTCTGCTCGGTGCGGCGCAGCCGCAGCTCCACCGTCCCGTCCGGCTCCGCCCGGCGGGCGTCGAACAGGGCGTGGTCGAGCACCTCGCCGCCGTCGAGCCAGTCGCGCAGGCCGGAGCGCAGCGCCATGCCGGTCTGCGACCAGCGGTCCCAGCCGATCGACACGGCGGCCCGGGTGCCGGCGGCGAAGCTGTCCAGGAAGGCGTTGGCGCCGGTGTAGTCGGCCTGGCCGACCGCGCCGGTGACCGCCAGCACCGAGGAGCAGAGCACCAGCACCGGCCGGTCCACGGCCGTCAGCCGCTCCAGCAGGACGGTGCCGAGCACCTTGGGGGCGAGCACCCGCGCCATCTCCCCGGCGCTGCGCAGCGCGGTGACGCCGCCGCCGGGCACCCCGGCGGCGTGGACCACCCCGGCGATCGGGCCGTACGCGGCCCGGACCCGGTCGAGCGCGGCGCCGAGCGCGGCCTCGTCGGTGACGTCCGCCTGGACGAGGCAGAGCCGGGCGCCGTGCGCCGTCAGCCCGGCGAGGGCCTCGGCCAGCTCCGGCGGGCAGCTCGCGGCGGGCGCCGCACCCTCGGGGCGCAGGCTCCGCCAGCCGGCACCGTCGGGGACGGCACGGCGGGTGAGCAGGACGAGCGTCCGGTCGGCGTCCTCGGCGAGGTGGCCGGCCACGGCCAGACCGATCCCGCCCAGGCCGCCGGTGACCAGCCACACGCCGGACGGCGCGGCGGGCTGCGGCCCGGCCGGGTCGGTGAGGACGGGCCGCTCCGGGGCCGGCACCAGGTGCGCCCGGCCGCGGACGGCGGTCAGCGGCGCCGCGGCGTGCCCGGCGCGCAGCTGCGCCACCACGGTCTGCGCCGCCAGGGCCAGTTCCTCGGGCTCCCGGGTCGGGCAGTCCAGGTCGAGGGCCTGGACGGTGACGCCGGGCAGCTCCTGCGGCAGCACCCGCACCGCGCCCAGCCCGGCGGCGGCCTGCGGGGTGCGGGCGGGCTGCCCGTGCACCCCGTGGGCGGCGTCGGTGACCAGCAGCATCCGCAGCGGCCGGCCGGGGAACGCCTCGCCCAGGGCCCGGGCCAGCTGGACCGGGACGGTGAGGGCGCGCAGCGCGCCGTCGGCCGCCTCGCCCGGGGTGGCCCGGTGCAGCGGCGGGGTGTCCAGGGCCCAGCAGGAGAGGACGGCGTCCGGTGCGGTGCCGCGCGCGGCCAGGGCGGCGGCCAGCGCGGGGAAGGCGGCGGGGTCGTCGGCGTCGAGCGTGAAGGGGGCGTCGAGCGTGAGCCCGGTGGGCGCCCCGGCGCGGGCGCGGACCAGGCTGACCTGGGCGCCGGCGGCGGCGAGCTCTCCGGCGACGGCCTCGGCGAGGCCGGACTCGTCGGCGAGCAGGAGCACCGACGACGGGAGCGGGCCGGTGCCGGACGGCGGCAGCGCCTGCGTCCAGGACACGACGTGCAGCCAGTCGTCCACGCCGCTCGCACCGTCGGAAACCTGCGCGGAGGCGGCGGGGCTTTGGAGGGTGGTGGCGGTGGGCTCGGCGGCGGCGGGCTCGAACCAGTGCCGGGTGGGCTCGAACGGGTAGCCCGGCAGCGAGACGTGCCGGCGCCCGGCCCGCTCGCCGAGGGCGGACCAGTCGACCTCGGCGCCCCGCTCCCACAGTCGGGCCAGCGCGGTGAGCCGGGCCGGCGGCTGGTCCGGGGCGGGCGCGGCGCCGCCGAGGGCGGGCAGCGCGGGGCGCCCGGCGCCCAGGGTCCGTACGGCGAAGCCGCTCAGGCCCCGGCCGGGGCCGAGCTCCAGCAGCGGGCCGTCGCCCGGCAGCGCGGCGAGCGCGTCGGCGAAGCGGACGGTGTGCCGCAGCTGGCGCGCCCAGTACTGCGGCGACGCGGCCTCCTCGGCGGTGAGCTCACGCCCGGTCAGGCCGGAAATGAGCGGCACGGCGGGCGCCTGGACGGGCACGGTGGCGACCAGCCGGGCGAACTCCTCCAGCAGCGGTTCGGCGTCCCGGGAGTGGAAGGCGTGCCGTACGGCCAGCTGCCGGGCGGCCACGCCGCGCGCGGCCAGCCGCTCGGCGAGCCGGGCCACCGCCTCGGGGGCGCCGGCCACCACGCAGCGGTCGGGCGCGTTGACGGCGGCCAGCTCCGGCCCGGCCGGGTCGTCCAGCAGGGCGCGCAGCTCCGGCTCGGGCAGCGGGACGCTGAGCATCGCGCCGGGCGCCATGGTGCCCATCAGCCGGCCGCGTTCGGCCACCAGCCGGGCGGCGCCGGGCAGGTCGAAGACCCCGGCGGCGCAGGCGGCCGCGAACTCGCCGACGCTGTGCCCGGCGAGTGCGACCGGCCGGATGCCGAGCCCCGTCCACCACGCGGTGAGCGCGTACTCCACCGCGAACAGGGCCGGTTGGGCGGTCTCGGTCCGGTCGAACAGGTCCGGGTGGGCCGGGTCGAGCAGCAGCTCGCGCAGCGGCGCCGTGGTCCACGGCCGCAGGGCGTCCAGGCAGCGGTCGAGCGCGGCGCGGAAGAGCGGCTCGGCGTGGTACGGCTCGGCCGCCATGCCGGGGTGGCCGGCCCCCTGCCCGGGGTAGAGGAAGGCCACCTTCGGACCGGTCGCGACGGCCTGGACGGCCCGGGCGGCGGGGGACGCCTCGCCCGAACGACCGGTCAGGACGGCGCGCCGCCACGGGTGCTGGCGCCGCCTGGTCTGGAGGGTGAACGCGGCATCACCCGCGTCGGGCGCACCGGGGCCGGCCAGCGCCGCGCCGATCCGCTCGGCGGCCCGGTCGAGCGCCCGCTCGCTGCGGGCGGACAGCGGCAGCAGCTCCCACTGCGCCGGCTCGGCGGCGGGCGCGGCGGGCAGCGGCGGCGCGTCCTGGAGGATCAGGTGGGCGTTGGTGCCGCCGATGCCGAAGGAGCTGACGCCCGCGATCCGGGCGCCGTCGCGGCCGGACCACGGCTCGGCCTCGGTCAGCACCCGGAACAGGCCCGGGGCCAGCTCGGGGCTGGGGCTCTCGAAGTGCACGGTCGGCAGCAGCGTGCGGTGCTGGAGCGCGAGCACCGTCTTGATCAGCCCGGCCATCCCAGCGCAGGTGTCCAGGTGGCCGACGTTCGACTTGACCGCGCCGAGCACCCGTCGGGAGTCCGGGGCGTCCGCGAACACCCGGCCCAGTGCGGCGAGTTCGATCCGGTCGCCGAGCGCGGTGCCGGTGCCGTGCGCCTCGATGCAGGAGACCTCGCCGGGCGTGACCCCGGCCACGGACTGGGCCGCCGAGACGACCCGGACCTGTCCGTCCAGGCTCGGCGCGGTGAAGCCGACCTTGCGGTTCCCGTCGTTGTTGACCGCCGAGCCGAGCAGCACGGCCCGCACGGTGTCGCCGTCGGCGACCGCGTCGGCCAGCCGCTTCAGCACCACCACGCCGACGCCGCTGCCGAAGACCGTGCCGGTCGCGTCGGCGTCGAAGGGGCGGCAGTGCCCGTCGGCGGAGAGGATCCCGCCCTCGGCGTGCAGGTAGCCGAGCCCCTGGCCGATCCCGGCGGAGACGGCGCCGGCCAGCGCCACGTCGCACTCGCCGCTGAGCAGCGCCTCGGCGGCCAGGTGGACCGCGAGCAGGGCGGAGGAGCAGGCGCTCTGCACGCTCAGGCTCGGGCCGGTCAGGCCCAGCCGGTAGGAGGTCTGGGTGGCGAGGTAGTCCTTGTCCCCGGCGGCCAGCCACTGGACGTCGGCCCGGTCGGCCAGGTGGGCCGCGTTGGGCAGCAGGTGGTGCGTCAGGTAGGAGTTGAAGCCGGCCGAGGCGTAGACGCCCACGCCGCCCTCGACGCCGTCGGTCAGCTGCCCGGCGTCCTCCAGCGCGGTGACCGCGCACTGCAGGAACAGCCGGTGCTGGGGGTCCATCAGCTCGGCGTCGCGGGGCGGGATGCCGAAGTACTCGGCGTCGAACTCCGCGAGGCCCTCCAGCACGCCGCCCGCCCCGACGAACCGGGGGTCGGCCAGCCGCTCGGCGGGGACGCCCAGGGCCGCCAGCTCCTCGGCGCTCCGGAAGGTGACGCTCTCGCGGCCCGCGACCAGGTTGGCCCAGAAGGCCCCGGCGTCGGGAGCTCCGGGGAACCGGCAGGCGAGGCCGGTCACGGCGATCGCGTCCGGCAGGTCCGGCGGTGCGGCGGCCGGGCCCCCGGGGGCGTGGGTGGTCATCGGGCTTTCTCCTCATGGGTGGTGATGCGACGCGGCTCGCGGGGGTCCGGCGGCCGACACCCGGCCCCCGGGGGGGGGGGGGGGGCCGCCGCCCCGGGGGGGCGCCCGGGGGGGCCGGGGCCGGGGCCCCGGCGGGGGGGGGGGGGGGGGCGGGGGGGGGGGGCCGGGGGGGGGGGGGGCCGGGGGGGGGGGGGGGGGGCCCCCCCCCCCCCCCCGGGGGGGGGGGGGGGGGGGGCGCCCCCCCGGCCGTCGGGGTCAGCCGGTCGGGCCGGTGCCGGAGCCGCCTCGGCGGGCGGCGCGGCGCCGTTCGTGGTGCTGCCGGCGGTCGCCGCCGGCGGGCTGTGCGGTGTCGGGTGCGGCGGTGTCCGAGGCGGGCTCGGGCGCTGATGCAGCCGGTGTCGCTGGTGCAGCCGGTACCGCCTGCGGCGCCGGGGCGGCGGCCGGCCGGTCCAGCAGCTCGGCCAGGTGGCGGATGGTCGGCCGGTCGAACATCTCGACCACCGAGAGCTCCTGCCCGAAGTCCTCGGCGATCCGCCGCTGGACCCGGACCAGGTGGATGGAGTTGGCACCGGCCTCGAAGAAGTTGGTGTCGACGCCGACCTCCGCCCCGTCCATCACCTCCCGCCACAGCTCCGTGAGCCGCTCCATCGCGCCGAGCGCGCTCGGCCCGTGCGCCGCCGGTCGCGCCACCGGTGCCGCCGGGGCCGCCGCGAGGGCGGGGGCGACGGCGACGGCGGAGACGGCGGAGACGACGGCGGGGGCGGGCACCGCGGCGCCCAGCCGGGCGAGCGCCGCCCGGTCGACCTTGCCGTTGGCGGACAGCGGCAGCGCCTCGACCGCCCGCACCCGCTGCGGAACCATGTAGCCGGGCAGCCGCTCGGCGAGCGCGTCGCGCAGCGCGGCCGTCCAGTCGGTGCCGGAGTCGGGCTCGTCGGCGGCCGCGTTCAGCGGCCGGCCGCCGACGAGCGTGTGCAGCACGCGCTGGCCGTCCTCCAGCCGCAGCGCCTCGCGCAGCGGCTCCGGGAAGACGTCGCCGATCGGGCAGAGCGCCACCGCGCAGTCGGCGGCGCGGTGGCGCAGCAGCTGCGCCATCGCCCCGGCCTCCAACAGGCAGAAGCGGTCGGCGAGTTCGCCGTACACCGGGGCGATCGCGGCGGTCCGGGAGACCAGGAAGACGGCGAAGCCGGCCTGGTCGAGCAGCGGCCCGTTGGCCTCGCTGTAGAGCGCCCGGTCCAGGGCCCGGGCCGAGCCCGGTGCGCCGTCGAGGGCGACCAGGGCCGGCCCGGCCGGGTCGACGTAGTAGGTGCCGGCCGGCAGGCCCGCCACCTTGCCGGGGGCGACGGCCAGGTAGGTCTGCACCGGGTACAGGCCGCCGGCCGAGCCGTAGGCGTACCGGGGCACGCCGTCCTCGTCCTGGCGGGCGAGCACGGTCAGCAGCGCGTGCAGGTCGGCCAGCCGCACCGGGGCGTCGGCGAAACCGGTGGCGGCGCCGCGCAGGGCGGCGGCCCGGCGCAGGTCCAGGGTGTCGGTCGGCAGGGCGAACGGCAGGACCTCGCGGCCCGCCAGGTCGGCGCGGCGGCCGGGCTGGCGCAGCCGCGCCTCCAGCCGGCGGACCCGCTCGGCGTCCAGGGCCGGGGCCACCGCGGGAGCGGGGGCGGCGGGCTGCGGGCGGGCGGCCTCGCGGACCACGAAGGCCGCGAGCCGGGCGCCGAGCCCGTTGCCCTCGACCAGCGCCGCCGCCTCCCGGACGCCGTCCATCCGGACCAGCGCCGACTCGATCTCGCCCAGCTCGATGCGCATGCCGCGCACCTTGACCTGGCAGTCCTCCCGGCCGAGGAACTCCAGCTCGCCGTCGGGCAGCAGCCGGGCCAGGTCGCCGGTGCGGTACAGGCGCTCCCCGGTGACCGGGTGGGTCGGGAACGCCCGGGCGGTGAGCTCGGGCGCGTTGCGGTACCCGACGGCCAGGCCCACGCCGGTGATGAACAGGGCGCCGGCGACGCCGACCGGGCGCGGCCGGAAGGCCTCGTCCAGGACGACCATGCCCTGGTTCCGCATCGGCCGCCCGTACGGGATGCTCGGGCGGCCCGGCTCGACCGCGCCGATCGGGTGCAGCACGGACCAGATCGACGCCTCGGTGGCGCCGCCCAGGCTGATCACCTCGGCCTTGGGCGACAGCGCGCGGACGTGGTCGGGCATGCCGACGGGGATCCAGTCGCCGCTGAGCATGACCAGGCGCAGCGACTCCAGGTCGGCGGCCGGGTTGCCGCCGGCGTACGCGAGCAGCATCTCCATCAGCGCGGGGACGGAGTTCCAGACGGTGACGCCGTGTTCGGCGACCAGCCGGGACCAGCGCGCGGGGTCGCGCTCCTCCCCGGGCCCGACGAGCACCAGCGCGGCGCCGGCGGCGAGGGTGCCGAACAGGTCGTAGACCGAGAGGTCGAAGCCGAGCGAGGAGAGGCCGAGGACGCGGTCGGCGGGGCCGACCCGGAAGCGGTCGTTGACGTCCACCACGGTGTTGAGCGCGCCGCGGTGGTCGATCATCACGCCCTTGGGGTCACCGGTTGAGCCCGAGGTGTAGATGACGTACGCGAGGTCCGCCGGGGTGGTGGGTGCCAGGGCCGGCTCGGTGTCGGCCGGGGTGGCCAGCGCCTGGTCGAAGCCCAGCAGGGTGACGCCGGCGGGCACCGAGCCGGCCGCGTCCCAGGACTCCCGGGCGAGCAGCGCGGTGGCGCCGGCGTGTTCGAGCGAGCGGGCGACGCGGGCGGCCGGCAGGCCGGCGTCCAGCGGCAGGTAGGCGCCGCCGGCCCGGATCACGCCGATCGCGGCCGCGACCTGCTCCCAGCCCCGGTCGGCGCGCACGCCGACCAGGTCGCCGGGGCCGACGCCGGCGCCGCGCAGCGCGTGGGCCACGGCGGCGGAGGCGCGCTCCAGCTCGCCGTAGGTCACGGTGCCGGTGGCGGAGACCACGGCGGTCCGCCCGGGGGCGGTGCGTGCCTGGGCGAGGAACGGCTCGTGCAGCAGCCCGTCGGGCCGCGGGCCGTCCGTGGCGTTGAGCGCGCGGTAGGCCTCGGCGTGGGCGGCGGGCAGGGCGGCCAGGTACGGGTCCGTCCAGGAGTCGGGCCGCTCGGCGAGGGCGGTGAGCAGGCCGGTGTAGGCCTCGAACATCGCGTCGAGCAGGCCCTCGGGGAAGAGCTCCTCGACGGCGTCCCAGGTCAGCCGCAGCCGGCCCTCGTCCTCGGAGATCTGGTGGTCCAGCCAGACCTGGGGGGTCTGGGTGATGGTGTGGGCGACCTTGGCACCGAGCTCCCGCAGGACCCGGCTGCCGCCGACCTCGCCGGCGCCGAGCTCGCTGGTGAAGACGACCGGCATGGCGGCGTCGGCCACCCCGCGTCGGCGGGCCAGGTCGCCGCCGACCCGCACGCCGCTGACCAGCTGGTGGTCCAGGTCCTCCCAGAGCCGGTCCTGGAGCCGGCGGGCCCGGTCGGCGAAGGAGCCGGCCGTCGCGCCGTCCACCTCGAAGAGGCTGAGCGCGGTGAAGTCGCCGACCATGGCAGCCAGGTCGGGGTGCTCGCCGACGCGGTTGAACAGGGTCAGGTTGAGGGTGAAGCGGTCGGCCGCCGCCCAGGTGCCGAGCACGGTGGCGTAGGCGGCCAGGGCGAGCGCCGAGGGCGTGACCCGGCCGGCGGCGGCCCGGCTCTTCAGCCGCTCCCACAGCTCGGCGGGCAGGTGCGCCTCGCGGCGGTGGAACCTGGTCTGCGTCAGCTCCTCGGGGCGCCGCGCCAGCGGCAGCGCGGGGGCGGGCGGCAGGGTCTCCAGGCGGCTGTGCCAGTAGTCGAGGTCGCGTTGCAGCGCGGGGCCCTCGCGGCGGGTCTGCTCGGCCAGCACGTAGTCGCGGAACGAGAGCTCCATCGGGCGCGGGTCGAGCGAGCCCTGGTAGATCGCCAGCAGCTCGCGCAGCAGGATCTGCACGCTGCCGCCGTCGGCGATCAGGGTGTCGATGCTCAGGTGCAGCCGGGCGTCGGTGCCCTCGGTCCGGCTGGCGTGCAGTTCGAACAGCGGCCAGGTGTCGGCGGGCAGCACCTGGTGCGACATCCGGGCGCGGGTCCCGGCGAGGGCGTCGGCCCGCTCGGGCTCCGGCAGCCCGCGCAGGTCCTCGACGGCCAGCTGGTACGCGGGCACCTCGGGCAGGATGCGCTGGGTGCCGTCCTCGGCGAAGACCAGGCGCAGCGCGTCGTGCCGCCGCACCAGGGCCTGCCAGGCGTCCTGGAGGCGCAGCGGGTCGACGTCGGCGACGTCCACTTCGAGGTAGAGGTGGCAGGCGACGTCGCCGCCGACGGCGCCGCTGCGGCCGATCCAGTACGCGCGCTGCACGTCCGTCAGCGGGAAGGGCTCGTGGCGGCGGGCCGGGTCGGGCAGCAGCTCGACCGGTTCGGCGGGCGCCGCGGTGGCCCCGCCGGCGCCCAGCGCGTCCACGGCCCGGGCGAGGGCGGCGACGGTCGGCGAGTCGAACAGGGTGCGCAGCGGCAGCTGGACGTCCAGGTCGCGGCGGATCCCGGCGACCATCCGGGCGGCCAGCAGGGAGTGGCCGCCGAGCTCGAAGAAGTCCTCCTCGGTGCCGACCTCGTCGAGGGTCAGGGCCTCGCGCCAGATCGCGGCGATCCGCTCCTCGGTCGGCGTGGCGGGCGCGGTGCGGTCGCGGCCGGCGGCGGGGACGGTCTCGGGGGCGGGCAGCGCCGCGCGGTCGACCTTGCCGTTGCTCGTGAGCGGCAGCGCGTCGAGCGGGATGAACCGGGACGGGATCAGGAAGCCCGGCAGCTGCCCGGCCAGGGCGGCCCGCAGCTCGGCCGGGGCGGGCGGCGCGGCCGGGTCCTCGGGCACCAGGTAGGCGGCCAGCGCGGCCCGGGCGGTGCCCAGGCCGTAGGCGGTGACCACGCACTGGCGGATGCCGGGCAGCGCGGTGAGCGCGGCTTCCACCTCGCCGGTCTCGATCCGGAAGCCGCGGATCTTGACCTGGTGGTCGTTGCGGGAGAGGTACTGGAGGCGGCCGTCGGGCAGGGTGCGGACGAGGTCGCCGGTGCGGTACAGCCGGGCGGCCGACTCACGGCTTGCCGACTCGGGGCCGGTCGTCTCGGGGCCGGCGACGAAGCGTTCGTCGGTGAGCTGGGGCAGCCCGAGGTAGCCGGCCGTCACCCCGGCGCCGCCGATCAGGAGTTCGCCCGGCACGCCGACGGGCACGCGGCGCCCGTACGGGTCGAGGACGCGCACGGTGGTGCCGGCGATCGGGCCGCCGATGGTGACCAGGCCCTCGGCCGGGTCGACCTCGGCGGTGGTGGACCAGACGGTCGTCTCGGTCGGCCCGTACATGTTGCGGATCGGGCCGCCGAGGTGCTCGGCCAGCCGGCGCACCAGCTCGGCGTCGAGGGCCTCGCCGCCGAGCAGCAGCTGCCGCAGGCCGCGCAGGGCCTGCGGGTCGGCCTCGTCGAGCAGGGTGCGGGCCCGCGAGGGGGTGCACTGCAGGTGGGTGACGCCGTGGGCGCGCACCAGCGCCGTCAGGTCGGTGTCGGCCGCGACCGCGAGGGCGGCCGGGGCGGGGGCCGGTGCGGCGGCCGCGGTGCGGCGCAGCTCGGCCAGCCGGGGCAGGGCGGCCAGCGCGACGTCGGTGTCGACGCCGAAGTCGACCAGGCAGCCGATCTCGTCCACGCCGGCGGCGGCCAGCCGGTGCACCAGCGGCAGGCACTCCTCGGCGGTGCCGATCAGCGAGCCGTGGCCCAGGTAGCGGGCGCAGGCGTGGTCGAGCAGGGCCTCCTGGTCCTCCGCGGTGAAGTCGCTGCTGCGCACGTCCATGCCGAGGCTGCGGGCCAGGTTCTCGATCAGGCCGACCGAGCTGCGCAGGTAGTCGCGGAACGGCTGCCAGGCGTGCGCCCGGACGTCGGCGGCGTCCGCGCCGACGTAGCTGTGCAGCATCAGGGTCACGTGCGGCTCGCCCGGGTGGCCGGCCTCGTGCCAGGCCTCCCGGTAGAGGGCGATCTTCTCGCCGAGTTCCTCGACGCTCTGGCCCAGCAGGTGGGTCAGCAGCCGGGCGCCGACCCGGCCGGCCGTGCGGCAGGTCTCGGGGTTGCCCGAGGAGGTGAGCCAGTACGGCAGCTCGGCCTGGACGGGGCGGGGCAGCACCTGGACGTCGACGGTGCGGCCGCCGGGCCCCTCGAAGGGAAGCCGTTCGCCGCGCCACAGCCGGCGCACCTGCTCGATGCCGCTGACGGTGAGCGCCTGGCGGTCCTGGTAGGCGTCCTTGGCGAGGACGAAGTCGTCCGCGTGCCAGCCCGAGGCGAAGGAGAGCCCGACCCGCCCGCCGGACAGGTTGTCGACGACCGACCACTCCTCGGCGACCCGGACGGGGTGGTGCAGCGGCAGCACCACGCTGCCGGCCCGGATCCCGATCCGCTCGGTGGCCTGGGCGATCGCGGCGGCCAGCACCGAGGGGGCCGGGAACGGCCCGCCGAAGGCGTGGAAGTGCCGCTCGGGCAGCCAGACGGCCGAGAAGCCGTTGGTGTCGGCGAAGCGGGCGCCGTCCAGCATCAGCCGGTACTGGTCGGGGCCGGGCTCGGCGCCGGCGGTGTCGCTGGCGAAGTAGAAGAGGCTGAACTCGGGGACGGCCGGGGCGTCCTGCGCGGAGGGAACCGGGGCGGGGGCCGCCGCCGTGCCGGGGTCGGGGTTGACCACGACCCGGTGGCCCCGGCTGAGCGTCCAGAGCAGTTCCAGGACGGAGATGTCGAAGGAGACGCTGGTGACGGCCAGCCAGGTGGCGGGCTCCCCGTCGTCCGCCAGTACGCGGTCCATCGCCGTCAGGAAGGCGGTGAGGTTGCGGCGCAGCACGACGACGCCCTTGGGGCGGCCGGTCGAGCCGGAGGTGTGGATGACGTACGCGGGGGCGTCCGGGTCCACGGATACGGATACGGGTGCTGCTGCAGAGGACTCGGTCGGGGCGTCGAGGTCGAGCAGCGGGGCGCCGGCGGGCGCGGCGTCCCGGGTCGCGGCGTGCACCACGACCACGGCGGGCTCGGCGTCCTCGACCACGTGGCGCAGCCGGGCCGCCGGGTAGTCCGGGTCGAGCGGCAGGTAGGCGGCGCCGGCCCGGAGCACGGCGAGCATGGCGGCGGGCAGGTCGGTGCCGCGGCGCAGGCACAGGCCGACCCGGTCGCCGGGGCGCACCCCGGCGGCCTGGAGCCGGGTGAGCAACTCGTCGACCCGGGCGTCCAGTCGGGCGAAGGTGAGGGCCAGCTCCGGGCGGCCGCCGGGCAGCACGGCCTGGGCGTCCGGGCGGGTGCGCACGGCCTCGGCGAAGGCCGTCACGACGTCCGGCGCGTCCTCGGGCAGCGCCGGGCCGTCGCCGGCCACGGCCAGCAGGGCCTGCTCGACGGGGGTGAGCGCGAGCAGTGCGGAGAGCCGCAGGCCGGGGTCGGCGGCGCCGCGGGCCAGCACCCGCTGGAGGGCCTCGGTCAGCGTGCGCACGGTGTCGTCGTCGAACAGGTCGCCGCTGAACTCGCAGACTCCTGCCGTGAGTTCGCCGTCGCGGGCGAGTTCCAGGCTCAGGTCGGTGCGACACAGGCCGTTGTCCAGCTCGACGAGCTCGACGGTGACGCCGGGCAGGGCGATGTCGGGGGCGGGGACGTTGCGGTAGCCGAACTGCACCTGGTAGAGCGGGGCGTGGCTGAGGTCGCGGTCCGGGCGCAGCTCGCGGACCAGGCGCTCGAAGGGCACCTGGGTGTGGGCCAGCGCGCCGAGCGAGGTCTCCCGCACCCGGTCGAGCAGTTCGCCGAAGGACGGGTCGCCGGAGAGGTCCGAGCGCAGCACCAGGCTGTTGACGAACATGCCGACGAGCCCGGCGAGTTCGGGCCGGTCGCGGCCCGCGGTGGGCACGCCGACGACGACGTCCTGCTGACCGGAGTGGCGCATCAGGACGGCCTGCCAGGCGGCCAGCGTGACCATGAACGGGGTCGCCCGGGCCGCCCGGGCCGCGGCCTCCACGGCCTCGGTGGTGGCGGCGTCCAGGGTGAAGTGCACCCGGCCGCCCCGGTGGCTGGGCACGGCCGGCCGGGGCCGGTCGGTGGTCAGCTCCAGGACGTGCGGGGCGCCCTCCAGCCGCTCGCGCCAGTAGCCGAGCGGCTCGGCCAGCGCGGTGTCGGTGAGTTCGCGGCGCTGCCACTGCGCCCAGTCGGCGTACTGCACGGCGAGCGGCTCGGGGGCCGGGCCGCCCTCGCGGAAGGCCCGGTAGCGGGCGCAGAGCTCCTCCACCAGCACCGCGCGGGACCAGGCGTCGCCGACCAGGTGGTGGTTGACCACGACCAGCAGGGCGCGCTCGGGCGCGGAGCGGATCAGCAGGGCGCGCAGCAGCGGGCCGTGCTCCAGGTCGAACGGCAGGGCCGCCTCCCGCTCGGCCAGCGCGCGCTCCTCGGCCTCGCTCCAGCCGGCTTCGCCGTCGGCCGGCTCGGCCACCCGCAGCACCGGGGCGGTGCGCTCCAGCACCCGCTGCACCGGGCCGTCCTGGCCGGGGGCGATGACGGTGCGCAGCGCCTCGTGCCGCTCCACCAGGCCGTCCAGCGCGGCCTCCAGCGCGGCGACGTCCAGCGGGCCGCTCAGGCGCAGGCCCACGTACTCGTTGAACACCCCGAGCCCGGGGGTGAGCTGCTCCAGGAACCAGAGCCGCTCCTGGCCGAAGGACAGCGGCGCCGGCAGCGCCGGGTCGCGCGGCGGCACGGCCGGGGCCGGGGCGGCGGGGCCGGCCGTGCCGGCCGGGGTGGTGCCTGCGCGGCCCCGGGCGCGCGCCTCGAAGGCGGCGCGCTGCTCGGGGGTGAGCCGGGCGAGGCGGTCCTCGCGGCGGCCTGCGGGGTTGGTCACTGGTTCTCCAGGTCGGCGAGGATGCGGTCTTCGATCTCGGTGGCGAGGTCGGCGACGCGGCCGCCCTCGAAGAAGACCCGGGCGGGGACGTCGACCTCGAACTCGGCCCGCAGCCGGGCCGCGATCTGGGCGGCCAGCAGCGAGTGGCCGCCGAGCTCCAGGAAGTCGTCGTCCACCCCGACCCGGTCGAGGCCGAGCAGTTCGGCGTAGATCTCGGCCAGGCGCTCCTCGGTCGGGGTGGCCGGGGCGGTGTACGGCGTGGCGAGCTCGGGGCGGGGCAGGGCCGCCGTCCGGGGCGCCTCGGCGGCCGGGGCGGCGGAGGTGCGCAGCGTGCCGTCCGCGATCGCGGCGCCGGCCCGGGCCACCACGGCCCGTCCGGGCGGGCCCTCCAGCAGGGCGGCGAAGGCGCGGGCGCCCTGCTCGGGGGTGAGCGCGCCGGCCAGCATGTCGGCCTGGAAGGCCCGCAGGGCCTCGGGGACCTCGGCCCGGCTGGCCATGCCGACGCCGGCCCACATGTCCCAGTCGACGGCCACCGCGTGGCGCTCGCCGCGCGCGGCCTCGGCCTCCGCGACGGCGGCGAGGTAGGCGTTGGCGGCCGCGTAGTCGGCCTGGCCGTAGGTCGGGATCAGGGTGGCGAGCGAGGAGCAGAGCACCAGCACCTCGGCCTCCCCGGGTCGCAGCGCGGCGAGCAGGTGGCGCAGGCCGGTGGTCTTGGGGGCGAGGACGGTGCGCATGCTGTCGTCGGAGCGCAGTTCGACGGAGCCGCCGCCGGGCACGCCGGCCGCGTGGACGACGCCGTCGATCCGGCCGAAGGCCGCACGGGCCTGCTTCAGCGCCCGGTCCAGCGCTGCGGCGTCGGTGACGTCGGCCTGGACGGCCAGCACCTCGGCGCCGCTCTCGCGCACCGCGGCGAGCGCGGCCTCGTCGGCGGCGCCGCGGCCGAGCAGGACGAGCCGGGCGGCGCCGGCCCGGGCCAGGGCACTGGCGAGGGTCAGGCCGATCCCGCCGAGGCCGCCGGTGAGCAGCCAGGTGCTGCCGGCGCGCACCCGGGCCGGGGCGGTCGGGACGGGGCGCTCGGCGGGCTCGACGGTGCGGGTGAGCAGGGCGCCCCCGCGCAGGGCGAGCAGCCGGGCCGGGCCGGTGAGCACGGCGCGCACCACCGCGTCGGCGGCGGCCTCGTCGAGCGCGGCGCCGACGGCGAGGTCGACCTGGGTGCAGCGCAGGTTGCGGTACTCCTCGCCGAGCACCTGGACCGGGCCGCTGAGCAGGGCGGCGGCGGGCCGGGGCTGCTCGCCGGGGGCGGCCGGGAAGGCCCCGGCGGTCACGACGCCGAGCCGGACCTCGTTCAGCACGCTCTCGGCGGACATCGCCCGGGCGAGGTGGACCAGGCCGAAGTAGCCGGCGGTCTCGTCCGGCGTCTCGTCCAGGCCCCAGGCGTACAGGACGGCGGTGGGCGTGCGGACCAGGCCGCGCAGGTCGGCCAGCAGCTTCGCGTACTGGGCCGGGTCGGCGGGGTCGAGCTCGTAGACGCCGCGGCGCACCCGGCGGTAGGCCGGGCCGGGCTGGACGGTGGTGACGATCTGGCCGCGCGCCGTCAGCAGCTCCACCAGGGGCTGGGCGGCGCCGGCCCGGTCCAGCAGGACCAGCCAGGTCTGGCGGCGGCCGGCCAGCGGGTCGTCCCCGGCGGCCTCGGCGAGCGGGCGCCAGTTGACGGTCGCGTGCACCGCGTCGAGGTCCGCGGCGGGCAGCGCGGTGGCGGGCGCCCGGCCGGGGACGGCGGGCTCGATCCAGTGCGGGAGCCGCTCGAAGGGGTAGCCGGGCAGGTCGGCGGGGCGGGCGTCGGCGTCGACGGGCTCCCAGTCGACGGCGGCGCCGTGCGCCCACAGGCTGCCGAGCGCGAGGACGGCGCTGCCGGGCTCGTCCTCGGCGCCGCGCCGCCCGCGGGTGGGCAGCGGCGGCAGGGCGAGCCGCGGCCCGGCGGTGCCCTCGGCGGCCGCGCGGGCCAGGTCGGTCAGCACGCTGCCGGGGCCGGTCTCCACCAGCACCATCCGCTCGTCGAGCGCCGCCAGGCGGGTCAGCCCGTCGTGGAAGCGCACCGGGGCGAGCATCTGGCGCACCCAGTAGCCGGGGTCGGTGGCCTGCTCCGGGGTGATCCAGTCGCCGGTGAGGTTGGACAGGAACGGCACGGTGGGCTGGTGCAGCGTCACCTTGGCGAGCTCGGCCGCGAACTGCTCGGCGGCGGGCGCGCACAGGGCGCTGTGGAACGCCCGCTCCACCGGCAGGCGCAGGGCGCGCAGGCCCCGCTCGCCCAGCTCGGCGGCGGCCCGCTCGACGGCCTCGGCGGTGCCGGACAGCACCGAGGCGCCCGGTCCGTTGACGGCGGCGAGGTCCAGGCCGTGCGCGGCGGCGAGGTCGGCCGCGGCCGCCTCGTCCAGCGGGACGGCCAGCATCGCGCCGGGCGCGGTCTGCTCCATCAGCCGGCCGCGGGCGGCGACCAGGGCGAGCGCCTCGGGCAGGTCGAGGACGCCGGAGAGCAGCGCCGCGGTGTACTCGCCGAGGCTGTGGCCCAGCAGCGCCGCCGGGCGCACGCCCCAGTGCCGCCACAGCGCGGCCGTGGCGTGGCCGACCGCCAGGACGGCGGGCTGGGTGACGGAGCTGCGGCGCAGCAGGTCGGCGTCGCCGCCGCGCAGCAGCTCGACCAGGTCGAGGCCCAGGTGCGGGCGCAGCAGGTCGGCGGCCTCGTCCAGGGCGGCCCGGAACACCGGGTGCGCCCGGTGCAGGCCCAGGGCCATGCCCGGGTACTGCGAGCCCTGGCCCGGCAGCAGGAAGGCGACGGGGGCGGCGCCCTGCCTGGCGCGGGCCCGGACCGACTCCCGGCGGCCGCCGCCGCGCAGCGCGGCCACGGCGGCGGCGGTGTCGTCGGCGACCACGACGCGGCGCTGGACCAGCTGGCGGCGGCCGGTGCGCAGGGTGCGGGCGACGTCGGCCAGCGGGCGGTCCGGGTGGGCGGCGAGGTCGTCGGCGAGCCGTTCGGCGGCGGCGTCCAGCGCGGCGGCGGTGCGGGCCGACAGCGGCAGGGCGACGGGGACGGCGGCTGGCGCGGCGGCCTCGCGCGGGGCCGGCTCGGGGGCCTGCTCCAGGATCACGTGCGCGTTGGTGCCGCCGATGCCGAAGGCGCTGACGGCGGCCCGGCGCGGGCCGTCGGCGACCGGCCAGTCGGTGAGGCCGGCCGGGACGAAGAACGGGCTGTCGGCGAGGCCGAGTTCGGGGTTGACGGCCTCGGCGTGCAGGCTCGCCGGGATGCGGCCGCCGCGGACCGTCAGGATGGCCTTGATCAGGCCGGTGACGCCGGCGGCGGTGTCCAGGTGGCCGAGGTTGGACTTGACCGAGCCCAGGCCGCACCAGCCGGTGGCGGACCTGTCGTCGGCGTCCTGCTCGGCGCGGAAGGCGGCGGTGAGCGCCTCGACCTCGATCGGGTCGCCGATCGGGGTGCCGGTGCCGTGCGCCTCGACGTAGCCGATGCTGTCCGGGGCGACGCCCGCGACGGACAGCGCCTCGCGGATCACGGCGGTCTGGCCGGCGACCCCCGGGGCGGTGTAACCGGCCTTGTTCGCACCGTCGTTGTTGACGGCCGAGCCGAGGATGACGGCGTGCACCCGGTCGCCGTCGGCGAGCGCGTCGGCGAGGCGCTTGAGCACCACGACGCCCGCGCCGTTGCCGAAGACCGTGCCGGCCGCCTCGGCGCCGAAGGGCCGGCAGTGCCCGTCCGGCGACTCGATGCCGCCGGGCACCGGCAGGTAGCCGGAGCGGTGCGGCACGGTGACGGTGACGCCGCCGGCGAGCGCGAGGTCGCACTCCTCGGACAGCAGGCTCTGCACCGCGAGGTGCACCGCGACCAGCGAGGTCGAGCAGGCGGTCTGCACGCTGACCGCCGGGCCGCGCAGGTTGAGCTTGTACGCGGCGCGGGGGGCCAGCTGGTCGGGCTGGTTGCCCTGGAAGAGCATCGGCACGCCGAGGGAGTCCCGCAGGTCGGTGCGCGGCAGCAGGTTGTGGATCAGGTAGGTGCTCAGCAGCGACCCGGCGTAGACCGCGATCGGCCCGGGCGCCCGGTCGGGGTCGCAGCCGGCGTCCTCCAGCGCCTCCCAGGCGCATTCGAGGAAGATCCGCTGCTGCGGGTCGATGACCGAGGCCTCCAGCGCGTTGTAGCCGAACAGCTGGGAGTCGAAGCCGGCGACGTCCGCCAGCACGCCCTTGGCGGCCACGTACCCGGCCTTGCCGGCCTCGCCGTCCGGCACCCCGGCGGCCCGCAGCTCCTCGGGGCCGAACCGGCTGATCGCCTCGGTGCCGGAGGCCAGCAGCTCCCACAGCGCGTCGACGGAATCGGCTCCGGGGAAGCGGCCCGCGAGGCCGACGACGGCGACCCGGCCGTCGGTCTCGGCCTCGTCGGGAATGACCGGCTGTGCGTTCAAGGTGTTCTCCGTGGGTGAGGTGGGCTCCGCGCGCGGCGGGGCGGGCAGGACCGGGTGCGCGGCCGGGGCTCAGACCGCCATGGGGTTCAGGGCTGCCGTGGGGATCAGGGCCGCCGGGCGGCTCAGACCGCCATGAGGTAGCGCTGGAAACGGGGCATCAGGAACTCCAGGGCCCGGACCTCGACGGGCGTCAGCTCCGGGTGCCAGACGTCCCAGAGCAGGACGGCGCGCTGCTGGGTGCCCTTGTTCCAGGCCTCGTGGATGAAGCTGTCGTCGAAGAGGATCACCTTGCCCTCCTCCCAGCCCCGCTCGTCGTCGCCGACCTTGATGGCGCAGCCGGGCGGGACGATCAGCGGCAGGTGCGCGGTCAGCAGCAGGTTCACGCCGCCGGTGTGCGGGGTGATGTGCACGCCGGGGTTGAGGATGGTGAACATGCCGTCGCGCGGCCCGTGCGGGCTCGCCGAGACGGCGGCGTGGGTCTCGGGGCAGCGCTCCAGGACCTCGTCGCGCCAGCTGCCGTTGCGGTACAGCTGGTAGGTGTCCCAGCCCTGCCAGCCGAGCTCCTTGGTGTACAGGTCCTCGTACGGGGCGAAGCGGGCCTGCTCGGCGCGCAGCTCCAGGAACTCGGCCTTGATCCGGTCGTACGCCTCCTCCAGCCGGGCCACCCAGGGCAGTTCGGCGGTGTCGTGCCAGGGCAGGGCGCTGATCCCGGGGAAGAACAGCCGGGTCGGCTCCTGGTCGTCGTGCAGGTACTCCGGGGCCTGCTCGCCGGTGAGGATGCGCAGGCACTCCTCGACCCGCTCCAGCCCCTCGGTGCCGAGGATGCCGTGCAGCTCCGTCATCACGCCCTGAACGTCCATGTCAGTCCCTCCCTGTCGGTGCGGTCCGGGTCGTCGGCCCGGCCGGTGTGTGCTGGTCGGCGGCCGGGCCCTCGGCCCGGTCCCGGGCCTCGCGGCGGGCCCTGGCGCGGGCCCGGACGGCGCTCTGGCGGCGTTCGCCGCGCGGTTCGGCGGTCTCGGCGGCGGCCCGGCCGTCCGGGGCGGCGCCCTCGGTGAGGCCGGCCGCGAACTCGGCGATGGTGGGCCGGCCGAAGATGTCCACCAGCCGGACCGGCCGCTCCAGGCGGCGGGCCAGCTCCAGTTGGAGCCGGGCGGCCAGCAGCGAGTCGCCGCCGGCCTCGAAGAAGTTGGTGTGCCGGCCGACCGGGCCGCCGCCCAGCAACCGGCGCCAGGCGTCGGCGACGAGCTGCTCGACCCCGGCCAGTGGGGCGGCGTCGGCGGGCCGGGCGGCGGCCCCGGGCAGCGGCAGCCGGGCCCGGTCCCGCTTGTTGGTGCGCGTCCTGGGCAGCGCGTCCAGCAGCATCACGGTGTCCGGCACGACCGCCGCCGGGAGCCGCTCGGCCAGGTGCGCCCGCAGCTCGGCGCCGGTGACCCCGGGCGCCGCGACCGCGTAGCCGACCAGCCTGCGGGCACCGCCCTGGCCGTGCGCGGCGGCGGCCGCCTCGCGGACCCCCGGGTGCAGCTCCAGCAGCGCCTCGATCTCCTCCAGCTCGATCCGGTTGCCGCGGATCTTCAGCTGGCTGCCGATCCGGCCGACGAACGCCAGCTCGCCGTCCGGGAGACGGCGGCCCAGGTCCCCGGTGCGGTACAGCCGACCCCCGGCCTGCCAGGGGTCGGCGACGTACGCCCGGGCGCTCTCCTCGGGCCTGCGGTGGTACGAGCCGGCCAGGAAGTCGCTGCGCAGGTGGATCTCGCCGACCACCCCGACCGGGCAGAGCCGGCCCCGGCGGTCCAGGACCACGGCCTCGCGGCCCGGGATCGGGCTGCCGATCGGCATCCCGGCCGGGAACTCCTCGCCCGGCGCCAGCTCGCGGTGCGTCGCCAGCACGCACTCGGTGGGCCCGTAGAGGTTGTGCAGCCGCGGCCGGTCGGGGCGGTGCGCCCAGGCGGCGGCCAGCGCCACCGGGAGCACCTCGCCGGCCATCAGCACGTGGGCGAGGTCCGGCAGGTGCGAGCCGGTGGCGTCCAGCGCCTCGGTGACCAGCTGGAAGAAGGCCGGGACGGTCTGGATCTGGGTGATCCGCTCGGCCCGCAGCCACCCGGCCACCGCGAGCGGGTCGCGGCGCAGCCCCTGCGGCGGCAGGCAGAGCACCGCGCCCGAGCAGAGCGCGGCGAACACCTCGGTGTACGCGGCGTCGTAGGTGAACGGGGCCCACTGGGCGATCCGGCTGTCCGGCCGGATGCCGAAGTGCTCGCGCTGCCAGTGGGCGAACTGGGCGAGCGCCGCGTGCGGCAGGGCGATGCCCTTGGGCGTGCCGGTGGAGCCGGAGGTGTAGACCAGGCAGAGCGGGTCGCCGGGGCCGGCGGGGGAGGCGGCCGGGGCGGGGCCCGCGGGCTCGTCGGCGGCCGGCACCCGCGGGTCGACGACCTCGACCGGGATGCCGGCGAAGTGCCCGTCACCCTCGCGTAGTTCAGGGTGCAGGGCGAGCGTGCTCTCGGCGGCCAGCAGGCACACCGGTTCGGCGTCGGCCAGCAGCGCGGTCAGGCGGGCGTCCGGGTCGGCCGGGTCGAGCACCGCGAAGGCGGCCCCGGTCTTGGCGACGCCGAGGATCGCGGCGCTCTGCACCGGGCCGGCGGGCAGCAGCACGGAGACGAACCGGCCGGGGGCCGCGCCGCGCTCCAGCAGCCGGGCCGCGATCCGGTCGCTCCAGGCGTCGAGCCGGCGGTAGCCGACCGTCACGCCCTCGGCCCGGATCGCGGGGGCGTCCGGACGGGCCGCGGCCCGGGCCCGGAACAGCTCGGACACCGAGGCGGCGTGCTCGGCGCGCGCCTCGCCCGCGGGGCGGGCCGGGCGCGGGGCGGGCAGCGCGGGGTCGGTGAGCTCGACGGCGTCGAGGGGGGCCTGCGGCGAGGCCAGGGCGGCGCGCAGCAGGGCGTGGAAGTGCCGGGCGAAACGGTCCGCGAACTGCGGGCCGAAGCGGTCCGTGGCGTACTCCAGGGCGCCGGCGATCCGGTCGGCGCGCTCGTCCAGGGCCAGGGTCAGGTCGTACTTGGCCGCCCCGGTGGGGACCTGGCGCAGCACGCCGGCGGCCGCGCCCAGCCGGACGTCGGCCGGCGGCGCGTCCTGGAACACCAGCGAGGCCTGGACCAGGGTCGGCCGGCCCGGCTCGCGGGGCAGGCCGAGGCCGGCCACCAGCCGGTCGAAGGCGACCAGCGGACGGCCGAGGTCGCCCGCCAGCGCCCGCCCGGTGCGGGCGGCGAGTTCGGCGAAGGACGGTGCCCCGGCCAGGTCCACGCGCACCGGCAGGGTGTTGGCCAACGAGCCGACCAGCGACTCCAGTTCGGGCCGGTCGCGGTTGGCGACGGGCACGCCCACCAGGACGTCGTCGCTGCCCGCGTAGCGGCCCAGCAGCGCCGCGTACACGGCGAGCAGCAGGGTGAAGGGCGTGGTGCGCAGCCGGGCGGCGCCCTCGCGCAGCGCGGCCGTCAGCTCCGGGGTGAGTGCCACCGGCAGGGTCTCGCCGGCTCCCGTCGGCCTGGTCCGGGTCGGTGCGTCGGCGGGCAGGTCGAGCACCCCGGGGTGCCCGTCGAGCCGCTTCAGCCAGTACTCCAGGTGCTCCTGACGCAGCGTCAGGCCCGCCTCGTCGGCGCAGTCGGCCGCGTAGCCGGCGAAGTCCAGGTCGAGCGCGGGCGGCGGCTCGGCCAGGCCGAGGCGGGCGGCGTACAGCGCGGCCAGCTCGCGCACGGCCACGCCGATCGACCAGCCGTCGACCGCGAGGTGGTGCGCGGTGCACAGCAGCACCGAGCGCTCGGGGCCGGTGCGCACCAGGGTGAGCCGCAGCGGCGGCTCACCGGCCAGGTCGAAGGGGCGTACGGCCTCCGCCCGGGCCAGCTCGGGCAGCTCCTCGGGCGCCGCGTCCAGGACGGCCAGGGCCGGTGCGGCGGGCGGCGCGAGGACCAGCACCGGGCCGTCCTCGCGCAGCTCGCAGCGGGCGGCGAGCACCGGGTGCCGGGCGGTCAGGTCGGCGAGCGCCCCGGTCAGGGCCGCCTCGTCCACCGGGCCGGTCAGGTCGAGCGCGGCGGGCAGGTGGTAGGCGGGCGAGTCGGGGGCCAGGCGGTGCAGCAGCCACAGCTGGCGCTGCTGGTCGGTCATCGGGACGGCGTCCGGGGCCGGCCCGGCCGTCCGGGCGGCGGGCGCCGGGGCGGCGGGCCGCACCCGCGCCAGGGCGGCCGGGGTGGGGTCGGTGTAGAAGTCGGCGAGCGAGGGCGCGGCGCCGAAGCGGGCCCGGACCCGGCCGAGCAGCCGGGTCGCGGCGATGGAGTTGCCGCCGGCGGCGAAGAAGTCGTCGGTGGTGCCGACCCGCTCGGGCGGCAGGCCCAGGACCTCCGCCCAGAGCGCGACGGCGGCCTGCTCGGCCTCGGTGACGGGCGCGGCCCGCCGGGCGGCGGTGAGCTCCCCGGCGCGCAGCAGCAGCGCCGGACGGTCCACCTTGCCGCTGGTGTTGAGCGGCAGCGCGGGCAGCGGGGCGATCACCCCGGGGACGGCGGCGGCGGGCAGCCGCTCGCGCAGGTGGCGGCGCAGCCGGTCGGGCAGTTCGTCGTCCTCGGTGCGGGCGGTGACGAAGGCGACCAGCCGGGGCCCGGCGGGCTGCCCCCGGTCCACGACCACCGCCGCCTGGCGGACCTCGGGGTGGGCGGCGAGCAGGGACTCCACCTCGCCGACCTCGATGCGGTGGCCGAGGATCTTCACCTGCTGGTCGGCCCGGCCGAGCACGACGATCCGGCCGTCCGGCAGGTGGCGGGCCAGGTCGCCGGTGCGGTAGACGGTGCCGCCGGCCGGGTCGACCGGGTCGGCCACGAAGGCGGCGGCGGTCAGCTCCGGGCGGTTGCGGTACCCGGTGCTCACGCCGGCCCCGCCGATCACCAGCTCGCCGACGGCGCCGCGCGGCACCGGCCGCAGCCGCCGGTCCAGGACGTAGCAGACGGTGCCGGCCACCGGGCGCCCCACCGTGACGCCCTCGCCGGGCAGCACCCGCCCGACGGTGGACCAGATGGTCGTCTCGGTCGGCCCGTACAGGTTCCACAGCTCGGCGCAGCGCGCCAGCAGTCGATCCGCGAGGTCGGCGTCCAGGGCCTCGCCGCCGCACAGCGCCCGCAGCCCGGGCCGGCCCGCCCAGCCGCCGTCCAGCAGCCCGCGCCAGAGCGAGGGGGTGGCCTGCATGACGGTGGCGCCGCTGCGCTCCAGCAGCGCGCCCAGCGCCTCGGCGTCGCGGACGCTCTCGCGCGGGGCGACCACGACCCGGCCGCCGGCCAGCAGCGGGGCGAACAGCTCCAGGACGGAGATGTCGAAGGTGATCGAGGTGACGGCGAGCAGGGTGTCGTCGGCGCGCAGGCCCGGTTCGGCGCGGACCACGCTGTGCAGCAGGTTGGCGACGCAGCCGTGCGGCACCGCCACGCCCTTGGGCAGCCCGGTGGAGCCCGAGGTGTACATCAGGTACGCGAGGTCCTCGGGCCCGGCGCCGGGCAGCGGCTCGCCCGCCCCGGAGTCGGAGGCGTCCAGGCCCTCGTCGAGCAGCGCGGCCGGGTCGGCGGCGGGCAGCCCCTCGGCGGGGTCGCCGATCAGCAGGCGGGCGCCGCTGTCGGCGAGCACGTGCTCGGCCCGCGCGGCGGGCATGGCCTCGTCCAACGGGACCAGCACGGCCCCGGCCCGCCAGATGCCGACGATCAGCGGCACCAGCTGCGCGCCGCGCTCGACGCGCAGGGCCACCCGGTCGCCGGGCGCCACGCCGTGCCGGGCCATCAGCCGGCGGGCGACCCGGTCGGCGGCCGTGTCGGCCGCGGCCCGGCTGAAGGCGTGGCCGGGCGACTCGACGGCCGGCGCGGCGCCGCCCTGCCGGGCGAGTTCGCGCAGCGCCTCGGGCACGGTGGCCCAGGCGCGCTCGGCGTCGGGCGCCCGGTTGAAGTCGACCAGGACGCGCCGGCGCCGCTCTTCGGAGAGCACCGGAAGCTCGGCCAGCGGCCGGTCCGGGTCGGCCGCGGCGGCCTCCAGCAGGCACAGCAGCGAGTCCGCGAAGTCGGCCGCCGTCTCGGGGGCGAGCAGCGCCGTGCGGTACTCCAGCGTCGCGTCCAGCGCGCCCGAGGGGCGCGGGCGCAGGAAGAACGTCAGGTCGTACTTGGCCGTGCCGCTGTGCGAGGGCGCCGGCGTGGTCGCGACGCCGGGCAGCTCCAGGGTGGTGGTGGGGCCGCTGTGGAAGGAGTACATCAGCTGGAACAGCGGCGTGCGCCCGCCCGCGGCGCGGCCCAGCCGCTCCAGGACCAGGTCGAAGGGGGTGTCGCGGTGGCGCAGGTCGGCCTTCAGGTGCTGGCGGGTGCGGGCCAGGGCCTGCCGGAAGCTCGGCTCGCCGCCGAGGTCGCTGCGGTGGGCGACGAGGTTGAGCAGCGGTCCGACGACGCCGGCGAGGGCGGTGCGGCCGCGGGTCGCCACCGGCATGCCGACCACCAGGTCGTCCTGGCCCGTCCAGCGGGCGGCGGTGGCGCAGAAGGCGGTGAGCAGCACGGTGGACAGGCTGGCCAGTTCGCCCCGGCCGAAGGCGCTGAGCCGGGCGGCCAGTTCGGCGGGGACGGTGAAGTGGTGCAGCGCGCCGGCCGCCGGGTCGCCGCCGGGGCCGACGTCGGAAGGCAGGTCGGCGGTGGGCAGTTCGCCGCCCAGCCGGGTCTGCCAGTGGTCGATTCCGGCGGCGTGGCTGGTGTCGCTGTCGTCGCCGCGCTGCCAGGCGGCGAAGTCGCCGAAGTCGGGTCCGCCAGCGGGGAAGGGGTCCGGCGCCTCGCCGCCGAGTTCGGCGGCGTAGCAGGCGGCCAGCGACTCCAGGAAGACGCCGAAGCCCCAGGCGTCGACCACGATGTGGTGGGCGGTGAACAGCAGCAGCGAGCGGCCGCCGCCCAGCAGGAACAGCTGGGTGCGCATCAGCGGGGGCCGGGCCAGGTCGAAGGGCACGGCCACGGCGCGGGCGGTGAGCTCGGCGAGCCGCTCCGCGCGCTCGCCCTCGGGGACGCCGGCCAGGTCGACGGTCTCGACGGCCGGGCGGACCAGGTCGGCGAACAGCTGCCACGGCTCGCCCGCCCCGTCGGCGGCGACGGCGCAGCGCACCACCTCGTGCCGCCGGGCGACGGCGGCCAGCGCCCGTTCCAGGGCGGCCACGTCCAGCGGGCCGCTGACGTGGAAGGCGGCGCTCTCGTTGTGCAGGGCGGTGCCGGGCAGCACCTGCTCGGCCCGCCAGATGGAGCGCTGGGCGTAGGACAGCGGCGCGCGGGCGCGGTCGCCGCGCAGCGGCAGGGAGGTGTCGCGGCTCATCGGCGGCCGCCCTCCGACGAGGCGTCCGCGCGGCCGGCGGCGACGGCCGCGGCCAGCCCGGCGACGGTCGGGTCGCCGACGTACACCCGCAGCGGCACCTCGACGCCGAAGCGGGTGCGCAGCCCGTCCAGCAGGCGGGCGATGCCCAGCGAGTCCCCGCCGAGCAGGGCGAAGTCGTCGTGCCGGCCGACGGCGGGCACGTGCAGCAGCTCGCGCCACAGCTCGGCGATGCCGGCCTCCAGGCCGTCCAGCGGCTGTTCGCCGGTGCGCCCGGCCAGGGCGGCGGCCGGGCTGGGCAGCGCCCGCCGGTCGGCCTTGCCGCTGAGGGTGCGCGGGATCGCGGCGAGCCGCAGGTACAGGGCGGGGCGGGCGGCGGCGGGCAGGCCCTCGGCGGCGTGCGCGCGCAGCTCCTCGTCGGTGGCGCCGTCGGCGACCAGGTAGGCGCAGAGCACCGGTTCGCCGTCGGCCTCCTCGACCAGGGCGGCGCAGACGTCCGCCACCGCGGGGTGGCGGCGCAGCAGGTCCTCGATCTCGCCGAGTTCGACCCGGGCGCCGTTCACCTTGACCTGCTGGTCGCGGCGGCCCAGGACCTCCAGGGTGCCGTCGGCGCCGAGGCGGCCGAGGTCGCCGGTGCGGTACCGGTCCGGTGCGACGAAGCCGCCGGCCGCGTCGCCCAGGTAGCCGCGCAGCGGGAACGGGGTGCGGATCTCGATCTCGCCGATCGCGTCCACCACCGGGCGCCCGCCGAACAGCACCCCGATCTCGACGCCGGGCATCGGCCGGCCGGCCGGGACGGTCTCGGCCTCGGCGTCCTCGGCGGTGAGCCGGCGGAAGACCTTGGTCATGGTGGTCTCGGACGGCCCGTAGAGGTTGACCAGCTCCTTGTCGCCCCCGAACAGGGCCCGCCACCAGGCGATGTCGGCGGGGCGGACCGGCTCCCCGGCCATCAGCACGCTGCGCAGCCGCGGCAGGGAGTCGGCGGCCAGCCCGGCGGCGCGCAGGGTGCGGAAGACGGTGGGCACGCAGTGCAGCAGGTCGACCTGCTGCTCGGTCAGCCAGCGGGCCAGGGCCGCGCCGACGGGGATGGCGCCGGGCGCCGGGAGCACGGCGGTGCCGCCGGCGCACAGCGGGACGAGGGCGTCGCGCAGGAAGGCGTCGAAGCCGGGGGAGGTGAGCATGGAGATCCGGGTGCCCGGGGCGATGCCGAACTCGGCGATCTCCCAGTCCAGGAAGTGCGCGACGGCCTCGAAGCTGCCCCGGATGCCCTTGGGGCGGCCGGTGGTGCCCGAGGTGAAGTAGACGTAGCCGGCGTCGGGGCCGCTGATGCCGGTCCAGTCGTCGGCGGCCCAGGGCAGCGGGGTGATCGACTCGGCGGTGAGCAGTGGCAGTTCGCCCTGTCCGGCGACGGCCAGGTGCTGCCCGCCGGTGGTCGGGCCGTGTCCGGCGGCGGCCAGCGCGGAGCGGCCGGCGGCGTCGGCGAGCACGGTGCCCGGCCGGAGGTCCTCCAGCAGGGCCGTCCAGCGGGCGACGGGCTGGCGGGTGTCCACCGGGGCGAACGGGCGGCCGGTGGCGGCGCAGGCGAGGATCGCCGCGACCACCGGGACGGGGTCCGCGCAGGCGACCAGGACGGGGCCGGTGCCGGTGGCGAGGCGGTCGCGCAGGCCGGCGGCCAGTTTGGCCAGCTCCTGGTGGCTCCAGACCCGCTCGGCGGTGGCGAGGGCGGGGGCGGCGGCTCGGCGCTCGACCTGGTCGGCCCAGCGGTCGAGGATGCTCGTGTGGCTCACAACTCTCCGTTCATGATCCGGTGGGCCACGACCGTCAGCGGGTCGAGGGAGGGCAGGGCCTCGCTCAGACCGGCGTCCTCGATCGCCCTGGTGACCAGGTGCAGCTCGGTGCAGGCGGCGACGAAGGACCGCACGCCGTAGCGGGGCAGGGTCTCGCGCAGGAAGTCGATGGTGCGGGCCGGGTCCTCGCCGCGCTTGAGGCGGTGGATCTCCCGGTGCAGCGCCTCCTGGTCCGGCGGGCGCAGGGCCACCAGCTGCCGGGCGGCCCGGGCCCCGGCGGCGCCGGAGGTGAGGATGCCGGCCCGGGCGGTGCCGGAGGAGCAGAGCAGCAGGTGCGGTTCGCCGGCCGCGGCCAGTTCCTCGTGCACCACGTCGACCAGTGAGACGCAGCGCGCCGCGAGGTCGGCCGGCAGGTCGCCGAGCACGTGGTGGGCGGTGATGCAGGCGACCACCACGCGTTCCGCGCCGGCGGCCAGCAGGCCGCGCAGCGAGGACTCCACGGCGCGGCGCAGCTCGTCGAGTTCGCCGCTGCCGATGGCCTCGGTGCGGTCCACCACGGCCGGGTCGGACCAGAGCAGCACCCGCGGGGTGTCCTGTTCGGGGTGGAGCCGGCAGGCCCGGTAGACGGTGCGCAGCAGTTCGACGGAGGCCAGCGGCCCCATGCCGCCGACCACCCCGACCAGCGGGTGGCGCGGGCGGGTGCCGGGGCCGGCGATCGGCCCGGCGGCTGTGGCGGTCATCCCAGGCACGGCAGATCGAACTCCTCGACGAAGAGGGCGAAGGTCGCGACGAGCATCAGGTAGTCGGTGTCCAGGTGGGCGTGCACCTGCTGGCCGTCGCCTCGCTGACGCCGCGTCAGGGCGGCGATGGTGTCCGGGTTGAAGTAGCCCTGGCGGCGGACGGTCGCGGGGGAGACCAGCTCCTCGAACCAGTCGGCGCCGGTGCTCAGCAGGTGGCTGCTGGTCTGGCCGCGGAAGCCGTACTTCTGCCGGCTGAGCACCTCGCCGGGCACCAGGCCCTCGGCCGCCCGGCGCAGCACGGCCTTCTCCCGGCCGTGGGCGAGCATCAACTCCGGTGGCAGCGTGGTGGCGTGGTCGACCACCGCGTTCGCCAGGAAGGGGAAGCGCAGCTCGACGCCGTTGGCCAGGGCCATCCGGTCGCCGTGGTCGCCGAGCAGGTGGTCGGCGAGCCGCAGGTGGTAGTCGAGGTAGGAGCGCTGGTGCAGCGGGTGGCGCCCGGCCAGCCGCTCGGGGTCGACGAGGCGCTGGTTGGTGACGGAGAACTCGTCCAGCCCGTGGGCCAGGTCCTCGGCGTACAGCTCGCGGCGGAACTCCTGGGCGGGCAGCTGGTCCTGCTCGTAGCCGAGGTCGACGCCCCACATCCGTTCGCGGATCTCGCGTTCCAGCCGGGCGTCCAGGCCGGTGAGCCGGCTGCCGCCGAGCCCGGTGGCGTCGAAGCGGTAGCCGGGGTAGCCGCCGAACAGCTCGTCGGCGCCCTCGCCGCTGAGCGCGCCGACCGTCCCGGCGGCGCGGACGGCCTCGGACAGCGCCAGCGAGCAGACGTTGTACGACTCGCGCACGGGTGCCTCGGCGTGGCGCACCATCGCGGTGATCCGCCCGGCCACCTCGTGCTCGCCGACCGGGACTTCGTGGTGCTCGGTGCCCAGCTTGGCGGCGACCAGCCGCTGGTGCGGGCCCTCGTCGAAGTCGCGGCCGGGGAAGGTGACGGAGAAGCTGGGCCAGGCGTGGCCGGGCCGGGCCCGGGCCATCAGGGCGCCGATCAGGCTGGAGTCGAGGCCGCCGCTGAGGTACATGCCGATCGGCACGTCGGCGAGCAGCCGGCTGCGCACGGCCTCGTCGAGCAGGTCGGCGGTGCGGTGGGCGTACCGGTCCAGCTCCCGGTCCAGGGCCTCGGGGGCCACCGGGTCGAGGTCGGCGGCGAGCGGGAAGTCGAGGTCCCAGTACCGTTCGGTGCGCACGCCGGAGCGGTCGGCGATCAGCCGCTCGCCGGGGCGCAGGGCGCTGATGCCCTCGAACATGGTGCGCGGGCTGACCAGTCCGGGCAGCGTCAGCACCTGGTCGAGGCCGCGCAGGTCGACCCGGGCGCTGACGGCGGGGTGGCGCAGGATCGCCTTGATCTCGGAGGCGAAGATCAGCTGGCCGTCGGCGACGGTGTAGAAGAGCGGGACGATGCCGGCCCGGTCGCGGGCGAGCAGCAGCCGCTGCGCGGCGGCGTCGTGCAGCGCGAAGCCGAACTGGCCGTCCAGGTGGGCCGTCAGGTCCTCGCCGTACTCGCGGTACAGGTGGACCAGCACCTCGGTGTCGTTCTCGGTGCGGAACCGGTGGCCGCGGCGGCTCAGCGCGGTGCGCAGCTCGCGGTGGTTGTAGATCTCGCCGTTGCAGACCGAGACCAGGGTGCCGTCCTCGGTGCGGTGCGGCTGGTTGCCGCCGGCGAGGTCGTTCAGGGCCAGCCGGCGAAAGCCCAGGCACAGGCCGTCCGTGGCGTAGTGGCCGTCGTCGTCGGGGCCGCGGTGCACCAGGCGCGCCGTCATCTCCCGGACCACGGCGGCATCGGCCGGGCGACCGCCGCCCAGGACGAATACGCCGGTTATTCCGCACATTCTGTCCGCCCTCTCCCGTCGTGCGTTCGGAACTCGTCGTCGGAACTCGCCGATCGAAATACTCTGGAAATATCCGAAAGAAACCCGGACGAGGAGCACCGTAACAGAGCTCGGTGTTCCGGGAAAGACTCAAGATCCTTATGCGCCAACCGACTATTTCAGGGCACAACTGAGCTGCAGCATCGCCTGGTTGGATCTGCCCAGGGCATGCCGGAATACGGGCTGGACCAACCCGTGAATTACCGCATAAAGTCGTGCGGGAGGCCTGTTCAGGCTTCGCGTAATTGACTGGGAAAGAAAAAGGAGCAGCGATGACCGGTTCGTCCGCCGTACAGCACGACGAGGTGGCCCGATGGACGCCGTGGCACCGGGGCGCCGCGCCGAACGGGCGGTCCGGGCCCGTACGCGTCTACTGCCTGCCGCACGCCGGCGGCTCCGCGAGCGCCTACCTGCCGTGGGCCCGGTCCGGCGAGCAGCCGGGCCTGACGATCGTTCCGGTGGAACTGGCGGGCCGGGGCACCCGCCTCGCCGAGCAGCCGTCGGCCGTCATGGACGAGGTCGTCGACGGCCTGCTCGCCCTGCTGGCGAGCCGCCCGGCGGACGAACCGTTCATCCTCTTCGGCCACAGCATGGGCGCCCGGATCGCCTACGAGACGACCCGCCGGCTCGCCGCCGAGGCGCGGCCGCTGCCGCTGTCCCTCGTGGTCTCCGGCGGCCGGGCCCCCGGCACCCCGGACGTCACCCGGCTGCACGGACTCACCGACGACGAGCTCCTGGAGCGCATCGTCGGCCTCGGCGGGACCCCGGCCGAGGTGCTGGAGTTCGCCGACCTGATGCAGATGATCCTGCCGGTGCTCCGGGCCGACGTCACCCTGCTGGGCGAGTACAACGACCGGATCCGGCCGACCGTGCTGCCCTGCCCGGTGCTGGCGCTCGGCGGCGCCGACGACCTGATGGCCGGACCGGAGTGGATCACCGGCTGGCGGGCCACCACGGCGGCCGGCTTCCGCCACCGCATCCTGCCGGGCGACCACTTCTTCCTGCACCAGCAGCGGGCCGAGGTGCTCGCGGAGCTCGCGGCGCAGGCCCGGGCGTGCCTGGACACCGCGGACGGCCCCCAGGAGGGCCGGGCGCCGGGCGCCTGACCCCGGCCGCCCGGTTCCGTACGACGGGGCCGGGCGGCGGGTGGCGGTCCGTCCGGAACGCTCCGGACGGACCGTCATCGCCGGCCCTCGTCGGCCCGTCGCAGGACGGCGGCGACGACCCGGGCGATCTCGTCGATCGGCCCGGCGTCGGCGAGGTCCAGGTGCCGGGCGGCGAGCGGGTGGTTGGCCACCGGCCCGGTGGCGTGGGCCGACCAGACGGCCACCGTGTCCTGCGGCCGGTGGTCGCCGGTCGCGGTGAAGGTGGTCAGCGGCGCGTCCAGCACCCCCGGCGTCCACGCCGCCATCAGAGCGGCGTGGTAGCGGCAGGAGTCGAGGAACACCGCCAGCTCGTCCTCGTCGCGCGGCGCGGCCTCGCGCAGCGCCACGGCCAGCCGGTCGAGCAGCTCCGAGGGCTTGGGCCGCCACTGCTGCGCCAGGACGGCCGCCACCTCGGCGGCGGGCGCGCCCGTCGCCGTCAGCAGCTCGGCCAGCACGGCGGTGTCGGTGACCTCCCCGGCGTCCGGCGGCGCCGGGTGGCTGTCCAGCAGCGCGACCAGGTCGACCTGCTCGCCCTCCTCGCGCAGCAGCACGCCGATCTGGTGCGCGACCAGCCCGCCGAAGGACCAGCCGAGCACCCGGTAGGGGCCGTGCGGCTGGACGGCGCGCATCCGCGCCAGGTACTCCCGCGCCAGGCCGTCCACGTCGGCCGGCCGCTCCCCGCCGCCGACCGGGCCGATGCCCTGGAAGGCGTGGACCGGCTGGTCCGGGTCGAGCCCGCGCAGCAGGCCGATGAAGCCGAGGCCGTCGCCCGTCACCGGGTGGACGCAGAACAGCGGCGCCCGGTCGCCCGTGGCCCGCAGGGCCAGGAGCGGTTCGAAGGGGGCGTCGGCGCGCCCGGGCCGCGGCCCGGTCAGCCGCTGCGCCAGCGCGGCCGGGGTCGGGGCCTCGAACAGCGCCTTCACGGGCAGGTCGACGCCGAACTCCGCGTGGATGCGCTCGACCAGCCGGATCAGCAGCAGCGAGTGGCCGCCGAGCAGGAAGAAGTCGTCCTCCGGGCCGACCGCGGGCACGCCCAGCAGCTCGGCGAAGACCGCGACCAGCGTGCGTTCGGCCGGCGTGCGCGGCTCCCGGGCCCGGCTCTCGACGTGGGTCTGCGGTTCGGGCAGCGCCCGGCGGTCCAGCTTGCCGTTGGCCGTCACCGGCAGCGCGCCGAGCAGCACGTAGGCGGTGGGCACCATGTGGTCGGGCAGGTGGCCGCGCAGGTGGGCGCGCAGCGCGGCGGCCGTGGGCGGCTGCGCGGCGCCGTCCGGCACCACGTACGCGACCAGCCGGGCGGTGCCGGTCCGGTCCTCGCGCACGGTGACGGCGCAGGCCGTGACCGCAGGGTGCTCGCCGAGCCGGGTCTCGATCTCGCCGAGCTCGATGCGGTGGCCGCGCAGCTTCACCTGGCTGTCCACCCGGCCCAGGTACTCCACCACGCCGTCGGGGCGGTGGCGGGCCAGGTCGCCCGTGCGGTACATCCGGGTGCCCGGCGCGCCGTGCGGGTCCGCGACGAAGCGCTCGGCGGTGAGCGCCGAGCGGCCGAGGTAGCCGTACGCGAGCTGCTCGCCGGTCAGGTAGAGCTCGCCCGGCACGCCCGGCGGGACGGGGTTGAGGGCGGTGTCCAGCACGTAGCCGCCGGAGTTCCAGACCGGCCGCCCGATCGGCACCGGGTGCGCCTGCTCGTCCGCCGGGCCGCACTTCCAGGCCGTCACCTCCACGGCGGCCTCGGTGGGCCCGTAGAGGTTGTCCAGCCGGACGCCCGGGAGCACCTGCCGGAACCGGCGCACGGTGGCCGCGGGCAGCGCCTCGCCGCTGGCCACCACCAGGCGCAGCCCGGTGCACTCGGCGGCTCGCGGGTGCTGGAGGAAGACGTCCAGCATGGACGGCACGAACTGGGCGACGCTCACGCCCTCGCGCTGGATCAGCTCCGCCAGGTAGGCCGGGTCGCGGTGCCCGTCGGGCTTCGCCAGCACCAGGGTGGCGCCGGTGATCAGCGGCCAGAAGAACTCCCACAGCGAGATGTCGAAGCTGGCCGAGGTCTTCTGCAGCACGCCGTCCCGGGCGCCGAGCCGGTACTCCTCCTGGCCCCAGCGCAGCCGGTTGGCGATGGCGTGGTGCGGGACGAGCACGCCCTTCGGCCGCCCGGTCGAGCCCGAGGTGTAGATCACGTAGGCCGGGTCCCCGGGGCCGGGGGCGGTCAGCGCGACGCCCTCGGGCGCCGGCAGGTCCTGCGGCGACAGGCAGGGCACGCCCTCGGCGGGGCGCAGCGCGGCGGCCTGCTCCGGGGCGGCGATCACCGCGGCCGGGCGGGCGTCCGCCAGCATGTACGCGAGCCGGTCGGCCGGGTAGTCCGGGTCCAGCGGCAGGTAGGCGCCGCCGGCGCGGTGGACGGCGCACAGCGCCACCACGAGCTCCACCGAGCGGGGCACGGCCACCGCGACCCGGCTGCCCGGGCGGACACCGACCGCGGCGAGCCGGCGGGCCAGCGCGTCGATCCGGCGGTCCAGCTCGGCCGGGCCGAGCGCCCGGCCCTCGAACACCAGGGCGGGGGTGTCGGACGGCGCGGCGAGCCCTGCCGACACGAGGGCGGCCAGCGTGGTCGGGGCCAGCTCCCGCCGCTCGCCGGCGGAGCGCTCCAGCAGCCGCGGCCGCTCGCCCTCGGCGGACAGTTCGAGCCGGGAGATCGGCCGCTCGGGATCGGCCGCGGCCGCGCCGAGCAGCCGCGTCAGATAACCGGCGATCGCCTCGACCGTGGCCCGGTCGAACAGGTCGGCGCGGTACTCGACGGCGCCGGTCAGCTCGTCGTCCGGGCCGGCGGGCGTGCCCAGGGTGACGGTGAGGTCGAACTTGGCCGGCGCCGGGCCGGCGGTGACCAGCTCGCTGTCGAGGCCGGGGATCTCCACGGCGGCGCCCGCCTGCTCCATCACCAGGGCGACCTGGAAGAGCGGGTGGCGGCCGGGGGAACGCTCCGGGTTGACCAGCTCGACGATCCGCTCGAACGGCAGGTCCTGGTGGGCGTAGGCGGCGAGGTCGGCGTCCTTGACGCGGCGCAGCAGCTCCCGGAAGCCCGGGTCCCCGTCGGTGTCGGTGCGCAGCACCAGCGTGTTGACGAAGAAGCCGACCAGGTCGTCCAGGGCCTCGTCGGTGCGCCCGGCGATCGGGGTGCCGATCGGCAGGTCGGTGCCGGCGCCGAGGCGGGTGAGCAGCGCCGCCAGACCGGCCTGGACGGCCATGAAGAGGCTGGCGCCGTCGGCCCGGGCGAGCTCCGCCAGGGCGCGGTGGTCCGCGCCGCTCAGCCGCAGCGGCACCCGGCCGGCCTGCTGGCCGGTCTCGGCGGTGCGCCGCCGGTCCACCGGCAGCGCGATCTCCTCGGGCAGGCCGGCCAGCGCCCCGCTCCAGTACTGCCACTGCCGGGCGGCGGTGCTGCCCGGGTCCTCGTCGTCCCCGAGCAGCGCGAGCTGCCACTGGGTGTAGTCGGCGTACTGGACGGGCAGGGCGCTCCACTCGGGGGCCCGGCCGGCCGTGCGGGCCTGGTAGGCGGCGCCCAGGTCGCGGGCGAGCGGGCCCATCGACCAGCCGTCGCAGGCGATGTGGTGGACCGTCAGCAGCAGGACGTGCCGCTCGGGGGCGAGGGCGAAGAGGTGGGCGCGCAGCGGCGGCTCCGACGCGAGGTCGAAGGGCTGGGCGGCGGCGGTGCGCAGGGCCTCGGCCAGGCCCTCCTCGGTCACCGTGGCGGTGCCGGACTGCCCCAGCAGCGGCGGGAGTTGCTCCGGGGCGAGGATCCGCTGGCGGGGGGCCGCGTCCTCGCCGCGGGAGAGCGGGAAGACGGTGCGCAGGGCCTCGTGGCGCACGGCGCAGTCGTGCAGCGCGGCGGCGAGGGCGTCCCGGTCCAGGGCGCCGGTCAGGCGCAGGGCCAGCGGGATGTGGTACGCGTCGCTGTGCGGGTCCAGCTGCTGGAGGAACCAGAGCCGGCGCTGGGCGTGCGAGAGCGGGATCCGCTCGGGGCGGGCGGCGGCGGCCAGCGCCGGGCGACATCGCCCGGCGTCCACCGCGCGGGCGAGCCCGGCGGCCGTCGGGCTCTCGAAGACCGCCCGGATGGGCAGTTCGGCTCCCAGGGCGGTGCGCACCCGGCTGACCAGCCGGGTGGCGAGCAGGGAGTGGCCGCCGAGCGCGAAGAAGTCGTCGTCGGGGCCGACCTCGGCCACGCCGAGGACCTCGGCGAGCAGCGCGCACAGCGCGGCCTCGCGGGCGTCCCGGGGGGCCCGGGAGCGGCCGGTGGCGGCCCGCAGCTCGGGCTCGGGCAGAGCGGAACCGTCCAGCTTCCCACTGGAGTTGAGCGGGAGCCGGGCCAGCACGGCGTAGGCGGCCGGGATCATGTAGTCGGGCAGCTGCCCGGCCAGCAGCTCGCGCACCTCGGCGAGGTCGGGGGCGTTCCCGTCCTCGGTCACCAGGTAGGCGGCGAGGTGGCGCTCCTCGGCGCCGGCGCCCCGGGCCAGGACGGCGGCCTGCACGATCGCGGGGTGGCGCAGCAGCACCGCCTCGATCTCGCCGGGCTCGATCCGGAAACCGCGGATCTTGATCTGCCCGTCGGCCCGGCCGAGGTACTCCACCTGGCCGTCGCGGCGCATCCGGGCGAGGTCGCCGGTGCGGTACATCCGGGCGCCGGGCGGGCCGTACGGGTCGGCGACGAAGCGCTCGGCGGTGAGCGCGGGGCGGCGCAGGTAGCCGCGGGCCAGGTGCGGCCCGGACAGGTAGAGCTCGCCGGGCACGCCGAGCGGGACGGGGCGCAGCAGGTCGTCCAGCAGGTACGCCCGGGTGTTGTCGAGCGGGCGGCCGATGACGGGGGTGCGGCTGTCCGCCAGGGAGCAGGCGAGCGCGTCGACGGTGCACTCGGTCGGGCCGTAGTAGTTGAACACCGCCACGTCCGGCAGGGCGGAGAGTTCGCTCCACAGCGCCGGCCCGACGGCCTCGCCGCCCAGCATCAGCACGGCCGGGCGGTGGTGGCCCTCGGCGAAGAGGCCGGCGGCGGTGAGCGCCGGGACGTACGTCGGGGTGAGGTCCAGGAAGTCGAGGCGCTCCCGGCGGACGTAGCCGACCAGGGCCTGCGGGTCGAGCCGGACCTCGTCGCTCAGCAGGTGCAGCGGGTGGCCCTCCAGCAGCCAGAACAGCGGCTCCCAGGCGGTGTCGAAGGTGATCGAGGCGACCAGGCCCAGTTGGAGGCGCCGGCCCTGCGGGCCGCCGGACGGGCGGACCATGCGGGTGCGGTGGTGGTGCATCAGGCTGCTGAGGCCGCCGTGCGGGATCACCACGCCCTTGGGCACCCCGGTCGAGCCGGAGGTGTGGATGACGTAGGCCGGGTCGTCCGGGCCGGTGGGGCCGGTGCGGTCGGCGTCCGTCAGGTTCCCGCCGGGGTGGGCGGCGACGGCGGCCCGCGCCCCGGGCTCGTCCAGCACCAGGACGGGCGCGCCGTCCGGCAGCCGGCCGGCGTCGGCGGCCGTGGCGAGCACGCAGACCGGGGCGGCGTCGGCGAGGATGCCGGCCAGCCGCTCGCGCGGCATGGCGGGGCTGACCGGTATGTAGGCGGCGCCCGACTTGAGGACGGCGAGCAGCGCGATCAGCAGGTCGGTGGTGCGCGGCAGCGCCAGGACGACGTAGCGCTCGGGGCCGGCCCCGCGCCGCACGAGCTCCCGGGCGAGCCGGTTGGCCCGCTCGTTGACCTCGGCGAAGGTGAACCGGCCGTCCTCGGCGACGAGGGCCGTGACCTCGCCCTCCAGGGCGGCGCGCTCCTCGAAGGCGCCGTGGTACGTCACCGCGGGGGTCGGCAGGGTGGGCAGGGCGGGCCCGTGGGCGCGCTCGAACAGGTCGAGCCGCTCCTCGGCGCCGAGCAGGTCGTACCCGCCGATCCGCTGGTCCGGGTCGGCGGCGGCCGCGGCGAGCAGCCGGCCGAGCCGGGCGGTCAGGGCCTCGGCACCCTCGCGGGTGAACAGGTCGGTGCTGTACTCGACGAAGCAGCCGAGCCCGGCCGGGGCGCCGTCGGCGTCGTGCACCTCGCGCATGTTGAAGGACAGGTCGAACTTGGCACCGCCCGGGCCCGCCTCGGCGATCTCGGTCTCGATGCCGGGCAGCGCGAGGGAGGCCTCGGGGGTGTTCTGGAAGGCCAGCATCACCTGGAACAGCGGGTGCCAGCCCAGCGAGCGGTGCGGGTTGAGCGCGGTGATCAGCCGCTCGAACGGGAACTCCTGGTGGGCGAAGCCCTGGAGGTCGGTGCGGCGCACCCGCTTGAGCAGCTCGCGGAAGGTCGGGTCACCGGAGGTGTCCAGGCGCAGGACCAGCGGGTTGACGAAGTAGCCGACCACGTCGTCGTAGCGCTCGTCGGTGCGGCCCGCGATCGGGCTGGCGATCGGGATGTCCGTACCGGCCCCCGACCGGGTCAGCACCGTCGCCAGCGCCGCCTGGAGCACCATGAACATGCTGACCCGGCAGGAGCGGGACAGCGCCAGCAGCTCGCGGTGCAGCTCGGCCGGGAGGTCCCACGGGAAGTACTCGCCCCGGTGCGACATCACGGCCGGGCGGGGGTGGTCGGTGGGCAGCTCCAGGAAGTCCGGCAGGCCCGCCAACGCCTGGCGCCAGTAGGCGAGTTGGCGCCCGCCCTGGCCCTGCGGGTCGTCCAGGTCGCCGAGGTTCGCGTGCTGGCGCACGGCGTACTCGGCGTACGTGCCGGGCAGCGGGGACCAGACGGGCGCCCGGCCCTGGCTGCGGGCCAGGTAGGCGGTGCTCAGGTCGCGGGCCAGCGGGGCCAGCGACCAGCCGTCGCCGGCGATGTGGTGCAGCACCATCAGCACCACGTGCTGCTGCGGGCCGAGCACGAACAGGTGCACCCGCAGCGGGGCCTCGGCCTCCAGGTCGAAGACGTGCCCGGCCCCGGCCTCGATCAGGGCGGGCAGCTCCTCCTCGGTGACGGGCACCACGGTGAGGACCGGCGCCAGCTCGGCCATCGCCAGCACCTGCTGGCGCGGCACGCCGTCGCGCTCGGGGAAGACGGTGCGCAGGGCCGCGTGCCGCTCCACCACGTCGGCCAGGGCGGACCGCAGCGCCTCGTGGTCGACCGGGCCGGTCAGCCGCAGCGCCACCGGGACGTTGTACGAGGCGTCGCCGCCTTGGAGGCGGTCGTTGAACCAGAGCGCCAACTGTGCGTACGACAGCGGTGTCTCCGCGGGCAGGCTGTGTTCGCCCAGCACGGGGCATCCCTCCAGGTGGAACCGCCCCGCCGGCCGGGTGGGTCGGGCGGGCCGGACGGTGGTTTCCGGTGGCTCTTGGCCGTTGTGGGCCCCGGCCGTGGTGAGTCGCGGGGCGTCGTGGGCCCCGGGGCCGTCGGGGCCGCGGCCGTGGTGAGTTCAGGCCGTTGTGAGCCCCGCTGTGGTGATGTGCGGGCCGCGGTGATTCGCGGGCCGTCGTGGGCCCCGGGGCCGTCGCGGGCCCCGGCCGTGGTGGCCTCCGGGGATCCTTGTGGGCTCCGGGGCCGTGGGGGCCCGCCGACGTCCCTCGGCGGGGGGACTGCCGGCTACCGCGCTGTGCGGGCGGGAGTCACGCGGTCCAGCGGTAGGTCATGTCCGGCTCGTTCTCCTCGTTGCGGCTGCCGTCGTTGGTGTCCACCACGACGAAGCCGTGCCGCTCGTAGAAGGCGCGCGCCTCGGTGTTCTTCTGGAAGACGTGCAGCGAGAGCTCCTGCGGGCTGGCCGACCTGACGGCCTCCAGCAGCACCGTCCCGATGCCGCGGCGGCGCGCCTCGGGGCGCAGGTAGAGGTGGTCGAGCAGGCTGCCGTCGAGCGAGGCGAAGCCCAGCACGGCCCCGGTCCCGGCGTCCTCGGCCAGCCACACCCGGGTGTCCGGGAGCACGACGTGGGTGATCCAGCTCAGGGTGGCCTCGTCACTGTGCAGACGGGGCAGGTACGGCATGGTCGCGGTGCGGGAGGCCAGGAAGACCTCGGTGACGACACCGGCGTCCTCGGCTACCGCGGCCCGCAGGCGGACGTTCGCGGTGAGCGGTCCGTCGGACTGCATCCACATCTCCTCGGTCAGGTGCGTGAAGGGGTGGTGGTGCCGCGGGTGACGACCGAAGGAGGAATACGTGATCGGCACCCGTCGCACACCGACGCTACGGTCGCGAACTATGGGCGATGGAGCCGAATTTCCCCCCGGATGGGCCGACATAGTGCGTCCCGGCGGCATTGATCTTCGAGCAACCTAACACCTGGTCATGGACAGGGGAACCCCCGAAAGCAGGTTCCTGACAAGTCGATTCTGCGGTTAGATGATCGCGCGGGCCCGGCCCCCGGGGAGCGAGGATTTCGGCGCACCGGGCGGTGACATTCCCCGACTTCCCTTGTACCTTCCCCGACGCCGAACTTCCCCTGGCCTCGCCCGACTTCCTCCGCCTTCTCCTCGCCTTGCCCTGCACATCCCCTGCACATCCCCTGCGCTTCTCCTGCCTTCCCCGACTCCCCGAAAGGAGCGCCCGCGTGGACACTCCTGCCGTCCGAATCAGCGGCGCGGTCAAGACGTTCGGTGCCACCACCGCGGTGGGCGGCCTGGACCTGGAAGTGCCGCCCGGCATGTTCCTGGGCCTGCTCGGGCCCAACGGCGCGGGCAAGTCCACCACCATGCGGATGCTCACGGGGCAGACCCGCGCGGACTCGGGCACCGTGGAGGTGTTCGGGCACCGGATGCCGGAGGACTCCCGCCGCGCCCGCTCCCTGGTCGGCGTCGTCCCGCAGCACGACAACATCGACCCCGAACTGACGGTGCGCCAGAATCTCGACGTGTTCGTCCGGTTCACGGCCCTGCCGCGCGAGCGCTACCGTGAGGCGGTCGACCAGGCGCTGGCCGCCGTCCGGCTGACCGACCGCGCGAACACCCGCGCCGACGCGCTCTCCGGCGGCATGCGCCGACGGGTCCTGCTGGCCCGGGGCATCGTCAACAACCCGCGGCTGCTGCTCATGGACGAGCCCACCGTCGGCCTGGACCCGCAGATCCGGCAGGACCTGTGGGACGTCATCGACGGGATGCGCGAGAGCGGCACCACGGTGGTCATGTCGACCCACTACATCGAAGAGGCGGAACGGCTCGCCGACGAGGTGGCCGTGGTGACCGGCGGCCGGGTGATCGCCCGGGGCACCCCCGCCGAACTGCTGCGCGCGCACGCGGGCGCACAGGCCGCCGAGTACCGGGGCGATGCGGCCCGGCGCGAACTCGTCGAGGCCGAGGCCGCCCGGGCCGGACTGCCCAGCCGGCGGACCGGGCCGGCGGTCTCCGTCCTGCGCGCCGAGACCATCTCCGCGCAGCTGCGCGAGCGTCTCGGCCCGCCGGACGTGCTGCGCCCGACCTCCCTGGAGGACGTGTTCGTCGCACTGACCGGAGAGCTGTTCGGCTGAGCCCGGGCCGGCCGCTCCCTCGCTCTCTCGCTCCCTCGTCTACCGCCTGCCCGCCCGCCCGCCCCCACAGAGAGGACACCCGATGACGACGGCGACGCCCATGCCCCGCACCGAGGCCCAGACCGGCCCCGCCCCAGGCCTCCCGCCCGCCCTGTGGCCGACCATGCGGGCGGTGTGGCTGCGCGAACTGCTGCTCTTCCGCCGCTACTGGCCCGCCATCACCTTCGGCTCGCTGATCGAGCCGCTGGTCTACATGACCGGGTTCGGCATCGGCTTCAGCCGGCTGATCGACTCGGTCCAGGGACACCCGTACCCGCAGTTCGTCGGCGTCGGCATGGTGGTCACCTCGGTGCTCTTCGCCTCGGCCTTCGCCGGGATGTTCGAGAGCTTCAACCGCCGCAAGTACCAGAAGATCTACGACGCCGTCCTGTGCCAGCCCGTCGACGTCTGGGAACTGGTCACCGCCGAGGCGTCCTGGATCGCCGTCAAGTCCTCCGTCTACGGCACCGCGCCGCTGCTGGTCTGCCTCGCCATCGGCCTGCCGCCGGGGCCGGAGCTGCTGCTGGTGCCGCTGGTGGCGCTGGTCTCCGGCTTCGCCTTCGCCCTGCTCGGCATGTGGGTGTCCTGCCTGGTGCCGGCGATCGACTGGCTGCGGCTCGTGGTGTCCGGCGTGCTCACACCGCTGGTGATGGCCGCGGGCGTGTTCTTCCCGCTGGACGGGCTGCCCGACTGGGTCCAGGGAGTGGCGGCCGTCAACCCGATCTTCCACTGCACGCAGCTGGTGCGTCACGCCGCCTTCGGGACGCTCGGGGCGGGCGACGCCCTGCACGGGGCCGTCCTGGCCGCATTCGCCGTCCTCGCCTGGTTCCTGGCCGTCCGCGGGATGCGCCGCCGACTCATCGACTGAACCGGCCCCGGACCTCCCGGAGCAACACGCAGACCCGCAGACCCGCAACACGTAGACCGTGCAGCACGCAGACCAAGGAGAACCACCCCGATGACAGCCCGCGCCGCGAGCCCGCGCCGTTTCCTGATGTGCCGGCCCAGCCACTTCGGCGTCAGCTACTCCATCAACCCCTGGATGCACCCGGAGAAGCCGGTCGACGGCGCGCTCGCGCTCGCCCAGTGGACCAGGCTGCGCGACCTCTACCGCGAACTCGGCCACACCGTCGAGGAGATCGACCCGCTGCCCGGACTGCCCGACATGGTCTTCGCGGCCAACGGCGCGACCGTGGTCGACGGGAAGGTCCTGGGCGCGCGCTTCCGCCACGCCGAGCGCACCGCCGAGGGCCCGGCCTACCTGTCCTGGTTCCGCGAGCGGGGCTGGTCCGAACTGCTGTGGCCCGAGCACATCAACGAGGGCGAGGGCGACTACCTGCTGGCCGGCCGCCGGCTGCTGGCCGGCACGGGCTTCCGCACCGACCCGAGGTCGCACGCCGAGGCCCAGGAGTTCTTCGGCGTCCCGGTGACCAGCCTGACCCTGGTCGACCCGGAGTTCTACCACCTGGACACGGCGCTCGCCGTCCTCTCCGACGACGAGATCATGTACTACCCGGAGGCCTTCACCCCCGGCAGCCGGGCGGTACTGCGCGAACTGTTCCCGGACGCCATCCAGGCGACCGCCGAGGACGCCGCCGTCTTCGGCCTCAACGCGCTCTCCGACGGCCGCCACGTCCTGCTCCCCGAGTCGGCCACCCACCTGATCGGCGAACTGCGCCGACGCGGCTTCGAACCGATCGGCGTGGACCTCACCGAACTCCTCAAGGCGGGCGGCAGCGTCAAGTGCTGCACCCTGGAACTGCGCGGCCACTGACCGCACCGACAAGCTCACCGGTTTTCACCGAGCACGAGAGGACGACGTGGTGACGAATCCCTTCGACGACCCCGACGCCGACTACCTGGTCCTGGTCAACGCAGAGGGCCAGCACTCACTGTGGCCCGCCTTCGCCACCGTGCCCGACGGCTGGAAGACGGTGTTCGGCGCAGCGCGACGCCAGGCCTGCCTCGACCACATCGAGCAGACCTGGCCCGACATCCGCCCCCGAAGCCTGACCCACGACTGACCCCCACACCGCCCCGCCCACTCACCCCGCCCGGTCGTGCCGCAGAAACGCAGCACCCCTCCCCGGCCCGCAGACGGCTGCCCTACGGAATGGCAGAGTTCCTGCTGAGGCCGCTGCGCGACGAGTTCGACGGACGGCCGATCAGGAAGTGGGCTGGGAGCTGCCGGAGAGCCACAGGGAGTGACCTGCCGCGCCCGGCTAAGAACCTTTGGGGTGGGACGTTGTACGCGGAGAGGCCGGTCAGGGAATCGGCGCGGGTGATGTGGGAGCACAAGGCGCTGCTGCTCCTGCCCGGGATCGCCGGTGTGGTGCTCGCCGGGTTGGTCGGGGCGCTCGCCTTGGGGGTGGCGGGGCTGTGGTCGGGGGCCGTCCTGGGGAACGTGGCATTGGCGGTGGTCGCGATCCTCGTTGTGGCGGTCTTCGCCACGTTCTTCAATGCGGTGCTGATCGCCGCGGCGGATGACGTGTTGCGGGGGCGGCCGGTCGGGATCGGGGCCGGCTACGGGCGGGCGCTGCGGCGGCTGCCGGCGATCGTGGTGTGGGCGCTGGTCGGTGTGGTGGTGATCTTCTTCGGGTCGCTGCTGCTGGTCGGGATTCCGTGGGCGATGGCTTCCTACCTGGTACTGCCGGCGATGATGATCGACGGCATCGGGGTCCGTGAGGCGATGCGGACTTCCCGGCAGGCGTTCCGGGCCCACGGCGGGGACACCGCGCGCAGTTCGACCTGGATCGCTCTGCCCGTCACGCTGTCCTTCTTTCCGTCGGTGGCGGTCTTCGGCGTGGGCCTCACGGCGGTCGACCGGGCCTTAGGGGTGCTCGCCATGGCGGGCTCCACCCTGTGGCTGGCGCTCGCCGTGACGGTGACGGCGGGTCTGTCCGGGGTGTTCCGGGTGCGCCATTACCGCGAGTTGACGGGACGACCGGCCACGGCGCCCACGCTTCCTGCGCTGCACGTTTCGCCGGTGGAGTAGCGCGGGTGGTCGGCGGCCGTTCGACCACCCGCGCTCTCGTACTCACCGGGGAGGCGGCGTCGAATGACGTACGCGCTCGGTCGGTGCTACTTGGAGTCGACCCGGCCGAGCGGGTCGGCTTCGGCCGCCAGCGCCTCGCATGCCGTCTGCCAGGCGGGGTCGCCGGGGTGGAGTGCGGTGCGCAGGTAGGCCCAGGTGAGCCGTTGGAGCAGCGCGACCCGTGCGGGGTTCTCGTCCGTGGTCTCGGCGACGTCGTATCCGGAGATCCCGCCGAGCCCGTGCTCGGCGTCGAACAGGGTGAGCAGCGACTTGGGGTCGGGGGAGAGGGTGTACGGATCGGTGTGCCAGTTCGGGCCCCGGACCGTCAGGTGGGCGGAGGCGTCCTTGTCCCCGGCGACCACGAGCGTGGGCGTCGTCATCCGGGAGAAGTCCGGGGTCGAGAGGAAGGGGTAGTTCTCGGCCACCTGCGGGGTGAGGGCGTCACCGCCCCTGCCGGGTGCGGCCAGGAGGACGCCCGCCGTGATCCGGGGCTCGGCCAGGTTCACGGTTGTCCCGTCGTCGGGGTCGGTGAGCCGGGCGCCGAGCAGCAGGCTCGCGGTGTGCCCGCCCATCGAGTGCCCGGCGACGGCGACCCTGCCGTGGTCCAGGCGTCCGAGGAGCTGGGGGACGGCGGCCTCGATCGTGTCGAGCCGGTCGAGGATGTGCGTCATGTCCTCGGCCCGGGACCGCCAGTACATGGGGGCCCCGGGGGTGTCGGGGGCGAGGTCCAGCGTCGTCGAGCTGAGGTGGGTGGGCTGGATCACGGCGAAGCCGTGCGCGGCCCAGAAGTTGACGAGGGGGGCGTAGCCGTTCAGCGAGGAGAGGTGGTTCGAGTGGCCCTGGCCGTGGGAGAGGAGGACGACCGGCAGGTCGGTCCCGGTCAGTGGGGCGGAGACCCGCACCTCCAGGTCCACGGCCCGGCCGGGCACCGGCAGGACGACCGGACTGACGGAGAGGACGGGGACGGGGGCGGGCGGGCCGAAGGTGCCGGCCGGGTGCGTCGATTCGCTCATGGTGCGCATGTCCCTTCGGGGGCCTCTCCCGGTCGGGCCTGAGCGGCCGGCGGCGGGCGAGGCGGTCGGGAGCGTCCGGTTTCGGCTATGCTGAAACCGGAACCTTGTTCCACTTACTATACGGAACATCGTTCCGCTTAGTCAACGGCCAACGGCCAACGGTCATCGGCTGTCGGCTGTCGGCTGTCGGCTGTCGGCTGTCGGCTGTCGGAAGGAGAGCATCGTGTCCACTGCGGGCCAGTCCGGGGAGACCCGGCCAGAAGAGACCCCGCCCGGGGAGTCACCGGCGAGGGGAAGGCGGGCCGACGCGCAGCGCAACCGGCAGACGCTGCTGGCCGCCGCCGCCGAGGTGTTCGTCTCCTCCGGCGTCGACGCGCCGATCCGCGAGATCGCGACCAGGGCGGGCGTCGGAACGGGAACGATCTACCGCCACTTCCCGACCCGCGCGGATCTCGTCGTCGCCGTCTACCGCCACCAGGTCGAGGCCTGCGCCGAAGCCGGCCCGGCCCTGCTCGCCGAGGCCGACTCCCCGTTCGCGGCACTTCGCCAATGGGTCGACCTCTTCGTCGACTTCCTGGTCACCAAGCACGGACTCGCCAACGCGCTGCAGTCGGACGGCAGCGGCTTCGACGCGCTGCACGCCTACTTCCTCGACCGCCTGGTGCCCGTCTGCGCACAGCTGCTCGCCGCCGCGGCCGAGGCCGGCGAGATCAGGCCCGGAACGCAGGCCTACGAACTGATGCGCGGCATCGGCAACCTCTGCGCCGGCCGCGACGGCGACCCCCGCTACGACCCCCGCCGCCTGGTCGACCTGCTCCTCCAGGGCCTCCAGCGCCCCCCGTCATCCTGACGCGCGAGGGCCTTCCGCAACCGCGAGCTCCCCGGCTCAGCCCGTCCTGGCCAGCATGGCGTGGACGGACCTGATCACCACGTCGGGGCGGTCGAGCGGGACGTCGTGCGAGCTGTTGTCGGCCACGACCAGGTCGCGGTCGGGGGCGGCGTGAGCGAACGCCGCCTGCGCGTCGCGCCAGAACCGGGCATCCTGCGGCGAGGTTTCGAACGGTGTCCTGGCCGAGGCGATGACCGTCGCCGGAAGGTCCTGCGGCCAGGACGCCTGGTGGTACGCGCGGTGCATGGCCGCGTAGTCCTGTGCCACGGAGAGCAGTTGGCGGGTCTGGGGAGTGGAGGGCTGGGAGGCGAGAGCGGCGACCTGGTCCTTGTTCGCGGCCACGACCCGGTCGATCTCGCCGTCGGTGTAGAAGTCGGGCAGGCTGGCGTCGATCAGAACCGCACCGCCGACCCACCCGGGGTGGCTGCGCACGAAGTAGGTGGCGATCTCCCCGGCCTCCGAGTGCGAAGCCAGGACCACGTGACGCGTGGCGCCTGCCGCCGTCAGCACCGCCGCCAGATCCGACACGGCGTCGTCGACCCGCCACGGTCCGGCCACCTCCTCGCTGGCACCCAGACCGGCCCGGTCGTACGTGATGATCTCCGCACCGGTGTCCTTGGCCAGGGCCGGCACCAGGTCCTTCCAGTAGGACGAGTCCTGCCCGCCGCCGGCATCCAGCACGACCGCCGGCAGACGGCCGGGCGTGACATGGAAGACCAGCCGGTGCCCGTTGTCGACGACCGTCCGGGCGGAACCGTCGGAGCCGTCAGAGCCGGCCGCCGAACCGGCCGAGCCGACCGCACCCGGCACGCGGGACGTGCCGCACGCGGCCGCGCTTCCCAGTGCGAGAGCAGCGGTGGCGAGCAGGAGCACTGCCCGCCGACTGCGTGACGTCATGATCCGTCCTCCGATTGCATGATGAAGGCGCGTCAGGGCAAGCCACCCGCCACCGACACCCGACCCTCGCCTCTGCGAGACGACCACCAGTCTTCGCCGCCGCCCCGCCCCCGGTCGATGCGACCAACCCCCCGACACCCCCGGGGGCTCCCCCCCACCACCCACACCAGGGCGCACCCCCGAGCCGCGTCGAACCCACGACGCCCGCCGCGCCGACCGGTACCAAGGTCGTCAACGGCCCCACCCGCCGACGCTGACCCGCCGGAACAGCCCGATGCCCGAGCTTAGCCAGCAGCACAAATCCCCAGCCACAGAGCCTCCTTGCCGATCTCTTGACGTCGTCCGCACGCCGTCAAGGCGCTATGCTTTGGCCAGGCGACCACGCTCGCCGTTACGTCGGACCCGGGCTTCTCCCGCAGCCGCCCGGGGTTGAGGGCGCAAAGTGCCGTCGGGCGCGCGTGGTGCAGAGCTGTCGTTCCTCCGATGGGGCGCAGTGGGCGGGAGCACTGAGTCGCGCCCACCGGGAGCCGGACATGACGCTCGACAGGGACATCGTTACGCTCACACGCCGCATCCAGCGTGAGTCCGGGGACACGATCCCCTTCCGGCAGGCGCGGTTGACAGCCGCGCGCGAGTTGGGCGGGCTGCCCGTCCACACCATGACTGCCGAGGAGCGGATCCCGCTCCGCATCCAGTACACCGCGGAGAGCGAGGCCGCCGAGACACGGCGACGCCTACCGGGTGGTGCTGGGCACTGCCACGCTCGAACTGTGTGACGGGAAGGGCTGATCCGTGCCGTTCCTCACCGACCACCCGGGGTCCGCGCCCGTTTTGGTGGCCGCTGTCATCCTCGGAGTCCTCCGCTTTACGTTTCCGAAGGATTCTCGCCACCGCCTGGAGCTGTGGAAGGCCCTCAAGCACCGACGTCGGCGCTGGCAGGTGACGGAGCGTCGCCGCATGACGGGAGAGGTCCGGAAAGCCTGGCCGGCCGGATCACCCTGTTTGAGCGGCACGACGCGACGGTCACCGATCGCGCCGCGCGGACCTCAGCCGACCAGCATCCCGCCGGGGCCGTTCACCTGACAGGTGAACGGCCCCGGCAGGCCTACACAGTCTGGTTCGGAATGCGCGGGATGGCAGGGGAGGCGTCGGGGAGCCGCTAGCGTCGAGGGCAGGCCGCCCCGGGACGAGCGGGCGGGTGCGTCGATGGATCGGAGCCGCCGTGGTCCCCATGACCCTGAAAGAGATCGCCGAGGCTGTCGGGGGCGCTCTGCACGACGTCCCCGATCCGGGCGCGGTGGTGGACCGGCCCGGGGTCATCGACTCGCGGCTGGTGGAGCCGGGGGCGCTGTTCATCGCGTTGCCGGGTGAGCACACGGACGGGCACCGGTTCGCGGAGGCCGCCGTCCGCGCCGGGGCGACGGCAGTGCTTGCCTCTCGGCCGGTGGGGGTGCCGGCGGTCGTGGTGTCGGACGTCCAGGACGCGATGGGTGCGCTGGCCCGCGCGGTGCTGGACCGGCTGAAGGCGCCGACCGTGATCGGGCTGACCGGCTCTGCCGGGAAGACCAGCACCAAGGACCTGCTGGCCCAGGTGCTGGAGACCATGGACACCACGGTGGCCACGCCGCTGTCGTACAACGGCGAGATCGGCCTGCCGCTGACCGTATTCCGGGCGGACGAGAGCACTCGCCTGCTGGTGCTGGAGATGGGCTCGCGGGGCGCCGGGCACATCAAGTACCTGACGGGGATCGTCCCGCCGAAGGTCGGCCTGGTGCTGAACGTCGGGACCGCGCACGTGGGCGAGTTCGGGGGCGGGAAGGAGTCGATCGCGGTCGCCAAGGGCGAGCTCGTCGAGGCCCTGCCCGTCGACGGCCTGGCGGTGCTGAACGCCGACGACCCGTACGTCATGTCGACGGCGTCGCGCACGGTCGCGCCGGTCCTGACGTTCGGGGTGGAGGCCGGGGACGTGCGGGCCGTCGACGTCGAGCTGGACGGCGCCGGGCGGCCGTCGTTCACGCTCACGTGCCGCGGCGAGAGCGCCCCCGTGAATCTCGGGCTGCACGGCGCCCACCACGTGTCCAACGCGACGGCCGCCGCCGCGGTGGCGATCGGCCTGGGCGCGAGCGTGCGGCAGGCAGCCGACGCGTTGACTGGCGCCCGGCAGCTGACGCCGGGCCGGATGGACGTCACCGAGCGGCCGGACGGCGTGACGGTGATCAACGACGCGTTCAACGCGAACCCCGATTCGATGGCCGTCGCCCTTGCCGCGCTCACCGCCATGGCCGGCGGCGGGCGCAGGACTGTGGCGGTGCTGGGCGAGATGCGGGAGCTGGGCGAGGAGTCCGAGGCCCACCACGCGGAGCTGGGTCGGCTCGTCGCCCGCAGCGGGATCACCGACCTCATCGCGGTCGGCGACCGGGAGGCCCGGCTGGTGCACACCTGGGCGGTGGAGGGCGGCGTCAACGGCACGCTGGTGCCCGACCGCGACGCCGCCCTCGATCTGCTGCTGACCTGCCTCAAGCCCGGAGACGTGGTGCTGGTGAAGGGCTCCCACAGCGTCGGGCTGGAGGACACCGCGATGCGCCTTGCCAAGCCCGACGCCGCACGCTGACTACGCCGCGACGATCGGGGCCTCGGCCAGCCGCAGCAGGACGGCCCTGCCGACGCGACCGGCGGTTCCGGTGCCCATCGTCACCACCAGGTCGCCGGGCCCGGCCAATTCGGCGACCACGTCCGCCGCATCGCGCCCGTCGCTCGCAGTGTGGGCCCGGCCGCCGCAGGCAGCGACCTGCGCGGCCATCGGCGCGGTGCTGATCCCGATGAGCGGGGTCTCGACCGAAGCGTGCACGTCCAGGAGGACGACCTCGTCGGCCGCCGCGAGCCGGCGGCCCATCTCCTCGCCGAGGGCGGCGGTGCGGGTCCAGCCGGTGGGCTCGAACACCGCGATCACCCGGCCCTCGGTGAGCATCCGGGCCGTGGCCAGGTCGGCGGTGATCTCGCTCGGGTGGTGGGCGTAGGAGTCCAGCACCGTCACCCCGGCGTAGGTGCCGGTGGTGGTGAGCCTGCGCTTGATGCCCTGGAAGGCGTTGATGCCGGCCACCAGGCCGGCGGGCTCGGCCCCGAGCGCCCGGCCGGCGGCGAACGCGGCGGCGGCGTTCAGCGCGTTGTGCCGACCGGGGACGGCCAGGGCGAACTCGTGCCACGACCCGTCCGTGTCCTGGACGGTGACGTGGCTGGCCGTCCCGTCCCACAGCACGCGCAGCACCCGCACGTCGGCGTCCTGGGCCTCGCCGACGGTGACGACGCGCGGGCCGGGCGCCGCCTGGAGGCGCTCGGCCAGCAGCCGGGCGCCCGGGTCGTCGGCGGAGACGACGAGCACGGAGCTGTTACGGGCCAGGCGCTCGAAGACGTCCAGGACGTCGTTCAGGTCGACGTACTGCTCGGGGTGGTCGTCGTCCACGTTCAGGACGACGGCGACCTGCGGGTGGTAGCGGCCGGCGGTGCGGTCGCTCTCGTCCGCCTCGGCGACCAGGAGGCCGCCGAGACCCTGGTGGGCGTTGGGGCGGCCGACGGGGGTGCCGCCGATGGCGTACGACGGGTCGAGGTGGGCCAGCGCGGTGCTGAGGATGCCGGTGGTCATGGTCTTGCCGTGGGTGCCCGCCACGGCGACCGACTGCTCGACGGTGGCGATCAGGTGCGCGAGCACGTCCGAGCGGTGAACCACCGGGATGCCGGTGCGGCGGGCGGCGGCGACTTCGGGATTGCTCGGGGTCACCGCGCTGGACCACACGAGAACGGTGGCGTCGGCGGGCACGTTGCTGGTGGTGTGGCCGATGGCGACGGCGGCACCGGCGTCCTCCAGCTCACGCAGGGCGGCGGTGTCGCTGGTGTCGGAGCCGGAGACCCGGCTGCCGCCTTCCAGCAGCAGGCGGGCGACGGCCGACATGCCGACGCCGCCGATGCCCACGAAGTGCGGGCGGGTCAGGTCGACGGGGCCGTCGTGGACGGGGACGATCACGTTCCTGGTTTCCATGCTGTGCGCTCCAGTTCGGAGTCCAGCCCGTGATGGGCGATGGGTGGAAGGCGCTACGCGGAGGTGCCGCCGTCCGGCGCCGAGCCGGCAGCCGGGTGGGCACCGATTCGGGCCGAGTCGAAGTCGTCGTGCACGATGACGCCGAGCAGAGCGATCACCACGGCGTTGCCGACCGCCCACAGGACACCGAGGAACGCGCCGACCGGATCGCGGTGCTGGCCTCGGTGACGGGACGGGGACTCGTACACGGCTAACTCCTCACGACAGACGGGGAGATGGGGACTGGTGTTGACCGGGCGCTTGAATTTCGTGCCCGATGGGGTCATGAGAGCCGAAGGCAGGACCGTGACGGGATGGTGAGCTAAGGTCACTCACGGTTCATTCATCACTCACTGGGGGCGGAGCGGATGGAGACGCAGGCCGACCACGACGCGGTCGACCAGGCCATGGAGGCGTTCGCCGCCGAAGTCGCCCACTGGCGCGAGGTGCGCGGCCTCTCCAAGCGCGCGCTGGCCGGAAAGATGGGGTTCGACCCCTCGTACGTCAGCCACATGGAGTCCGGCCGCCACAAGCCCACCGAGGAGTTCGCCCGTCTCGCCGACGAGACCCTCAACGCCGGGAAGGCCATCTGGCGACGCTGGCTCGACTACGACGCCGCCCGCTCCCGTAGCCGCACCCCGACCACGCCGCCGCCACCCCGCCGGCCCGAGCAGCCCTACGCATCCGGCTCCGCGCTCGTGGTCGAGCACGACGAAGCCGCGCTCCAATTCGACGGCTCCACCTACCGGTTGACCATGCGCCGTCGACTACGCAACACCGGAGCCGAGCCCATCACCCGCTACCTCATCCGCATCGCCGTCGACCGCTACCCCGGCGAACCCGAGCGCTCCAACGCCCACTACCGTGAACACCCACTGACCTGGGACGAACTCGCGCTCACCGCCTCGTGCCGGGGCGAGGACATGCGGTGGCAGGCCAAGCACGACCGCGACGCCTTCAAGGAGGTCTGGCTCCTGTTCGACAACGAGCACGGCCGCTTCCCGCTCTACCCGGGCGACGCGACCTGGATCGAGTACGCCTACAGCGTCGGCGCCGACAAGTGGGGCCACTGGTTCCAGCGCGCCGTCCGCCTGCCCACCGAACACCTCGCCGTACGCCTCGACTTCCCCGCCGCCCTCGACCCGGTGGTGTGGGGCACCGAAACCTCCATGACCGCCGAAGCCGTGCCCCTCCGTACCGCCGTCAGCCGCCGCGACGACGGCGAGCGCCGGCACTTCGCCTGGGCGACCGACAACCCACCGCTGCACGCCCGCTTCCGCCTCGAATGGCGCTTCCGCACCACCGCCAACAACCCGCAGCAGACCAAGGAGACCAGGTGATCGAGGTGCGGCCCAGCCAGCAGATGCAGTCCCTCGGCGTGATCCAGCAGGGCACCCCCATCCTCAACCGCCCCGCCGAGCCCTTCGACCTCCCAGTCGAACGCGCCGCCGCCCAGGCCGTGATCGACGAGCTGTTCACCGCCGTCGACCGGATCGGCCGCGTCCACTCCTTCGCCAAGGGCATGGGCCTCGCCGCCCCGCAGATCGGCATCCCCCGCGCCGCCGCCCTTGTCCTGCCCCCGACCGCCGGTGCCGACCCGATCATCCTGCTCAACCCCAAGGTCACCGCCGTCTCCGACGAGACCGACGAACAGTACGAGGGGTGCCTCAGCTTCTTCGACGTCCGCGGCATGGTCCCCCGCCCCCTCCGCATGAACGTCACCGCCACCACCCTCGACGGCATCACCACCACCGCCACCTACGAGTTCGGCCTCGCCCGCCTCATCGCCCACGAGATCGACCACCTCGACGGCCTGCTCTACACCGACCGCATGCGCCCCAACGCCCACCCGATCCCGGTCGAGGAGTACCGAGGTACCGGCTCGACCTGGGCCTACTGACATCCGGGGCAGGTGGCGCCTGGCGCATGTCACTCCACACAATCAGTTGATAGAACCATCGAAATCCTGCATGCCTGGTCGCGATGAGCTCTGGCCATCTGTCAGCAGTGAAAATGTATGGAGAGGCATCCCGGACGGGGTTGAGCCCTTGCTCCCTCTGGCCGGGATGCAGCGAACCGCTCTGCCGAAGGCCCCCCGGTTCCATCCCCAATGCCTGTACGTCAACCCGGATTTCAGACCCCCGCCCATAGGGCGGAGGGGTCTTTTCGTTTCTAGGCAGCCCACCGCGTTCTCGTACGCCCCCGTACCACCTTTGGTGCGGGGGTCTCGTCGTCCCTGGAGGTCTTGATGATCGATAACACCATCACCTACGGCGCTTGGTTGAGCATCACCTGGATGGTCACCATCTTGCTTTTGGTGCTTCTCATCTCGTTTCTCACCTGGCTTGCCCTGCGCAAGGCGCAGCCGGGGGAAGTTGTCGATGTCCTGGCTGAGGTGCGGCGGATTATCGTTGCACTGGGTACTTTCACGCCCGCCCCAGTCCGACGAGTCAGTCGAGGCCCAGGTGCCAGTCCCGTTGGCCGGCTAACCGGTCGGCCTGCGTCACGAGAGGTGACGGATCAGCCGGATGGCGCCGAGCGGCCCATGATGCGGGCTCCTTCCTGCCCAGCTTCGGCCAACAGGGGCGGAGCGTCGTGAGCTGGTCGCTGCGCTGACCGGGGCCGCGGTGGTCCGGGCGGAGCCACACCACGTTCTCGTCCATCGGTGCTTCCTCCCGGCTCGATCACGACAGGGACGTTGACTGGCGGCCACGAGCGCAGCCCACGTGGCCGCCCGTCGAATGCATCCCTCCCACCGAGGGCCCGCGTGACCACGACCGGTGGCCCCGTCTTGCGCACCTCGCCCCGGGCCTGCACGGCCACGCACCTCGTCTCGGGCCTGGCCGACCGCGTTGAGATGGTCCGGCGGAGTGACTATCTTCGTGAGGTGAGTGAACGTGTGATGCAAGAGCCCACCCTGATGGTGTTGACCGCCCTCGCGGACGCGCCCCGGCACGGATACGCCATCGCGCAGGAGGTCAAGGTGATGACCGGCGGCCGGGTCGCGCTGCGTACGGGTGCGCTGTACGGGGCCCTGGACCGGCTGCTGGCCGACGGTCTGATCGACATCGACCGCGAGGAGATCGTCGACGGCCGGGCCCGGCGGATCTTCACCCTGTCCCCGGCGGGGCGGGAGCGGCTCGCGGTGGAGGCCGAGCGCCTGGCCGCGGCGGCGAAGGAGGCCACCCGCCGCCTGTCCGTCGCCGAGCCGCCGGCGGCCTCCGCATGATCGAGCGCGTCCTGCGGCTCTATCCCGCCGCCTACCGCCGGGCCCACGGCGGGGAGATCGTCGCGACCTTCCGCGAGATGACCGCGGGCGAGCCGCTGGGCTCGCGGCTGCGGGAGGGCGCGGGTCTGGCGGCGCACGCGATGAGGATGCGGATGGGGCTGGGCACGGCCGCGCCCGTCGCGAAGGTCCTCGCGCTGGCGTACCCCTTCGCGCTGGCCGCCGCGGCCGCCGCCTGCGGCCTGCACCTGCTGAGCTGGTACGCCGGCGTCGTCTCCTCGCCCGCCCCGCTGGGGGTGCGAATCGGAACCGACCTGTCGGGGGCGTGGGGCGCACTGCTCGTGTCGTCGCTGGTCGTGGTCGCGGGGTCGGTGGCGGCGCTGGCCGGCCGGTGGCGCCTCGGGGTGCCCTGCGCGGTGGCCGGGCTGCTCTCCTTCGCGGCGGCCGCGGTGGTCAGCGGGCGGGCGTTCGGTGACCCGGTGGTCACCCCGGCCGCGATGGTCCTGGCGGCGGCCGTGCTGCTCGCCTGCCCGCAGGACCGGCGGGCGGAGGGCGTCGCGGCGGGGCGGGCGGGCGCGGCCGCTGCCGTGGTCGCGCTCGTGGTCGTGCCCCGGGCGGCCATCGCCTCGCACGGGGTGCCGTGGGTCAGCACCGACTACGGGTGCTGGCCGCTGGTCGTCCTGGCCGCGACCGGTGTCGCGCTGACCTGGTCCAGCGGATCGCGGGGCGGCCGCGAGCTGGCGGCGATGGCCCTGGCCTCCCCGCCGCTGCTCGCCCACGCCTACACGGTGGCGTGGGGCGAGGCGGCTGTCGTCGCGTGCCTGGCGGCCGCGTTGCCGGCCACCGCGGTGGTCGCCGGGCTCGCCGGCCGCCTGAGGCGAAGCGGTCGCATCCTCCGCTGAACGGCCTGCCGCGGCTGCTGAACTCGATGGGGTGATGTCGGAGCTGGTTTCTTCGGAATGGCTGGGGCTCTGGCTCACCTTCCGCCCAGGAACAGATGCTTCAGGCAGCAAGAGGGCCCAGCCGCAACCAGCGGCTGGGCCCTCTTCGCATCCTCGTTCAGCCTGGCTGCGAGCTGCTTGACGTCGGGTGCGAGGTGTCCGGCCTACGGGTCGGATCGACGTCGGCCGGGATGCGCGGTGCGTCGAGCGGATGGTCGCCGTACGGGTCGGGCGAGCGGGTCAGCTCTTCCCGCCCTCGGCCCAGGTGATGTCCATCTGGTCGATGAAGTAGCGGCCGTCGAAGCAGAGGAAGACCTTGGACGTGGTGTCGTTGTCCGCGATCCAGGTCTTGTTCCACTGCACGACGGTGCCGGCGCCGTCGCGCTTGGGGAAGTAGAGGCCCTCGCGGCGCTCGGGCTGGTTGTAGAAGCCGTGCCCGTTGGCCAGCCGGTGCGGCGTCCTGACGAGGGCACCGCTGACGTCGGCGTAGAGCGCGGCGGGGAAGTTGGTGCGGGCGACGAGCTTCGGCGGAACGTAGTGGACGTCGACCTCCCCGGAGTCCACGTAGCGGGCGGGTTCCCCCGGCAGCCGGTGGAAGGCCCTGCGCGCGGCGCCCGCCGTCTCGTAGCTGTCCGTGAAGGTCACGAGGCTTCCCTCCCGCCCCTCCTTGTACCAGTCGCCCTGGGAGTACTGGTCGAAGTCGAAGGCCTCGATGCGGGTGCCCGGGGCGAGGAGCTCGCCGGGGACCTCCCGGAAGCTGGTCTCGTCGAAGATCTGCTCGATGGTTCGCACGTGCTTCTCGAAGCGGCGGGCCGGCACCCGGACCCGTCCCGTTCCCACCGGGAGGTCGGTGGCCTTCGGCGCCGGAGCGGGTGCGGGCTTGGGCGGTGGGACGGGCGCGGGCGCCCAGGCGGTGCAGGAGCGGTCCTCGGCCCCGGCGCCCTTCTCCAGGACCAGCGGTCCGCCCGGCCGTTCGGCGGCCGGGTCGGCCAGGCCGAGGAGGCAGTTGGAGGAGTCGTGGAGGGCCATCAGCCGACCGGTGTCGCGCTGGACGAAGGCCCGCCACGCCTGCCGCCAGTACGAGGAATCGCTGCCGGTGTCGGGGAACTTGGGCCGCAGGGTGACCGTGGCACCCCGGCTCGACTCCTCGGCGGTCAGGTAGAGGCCGGTGGCGACGTGCCGGATCCGGTGGTTGATCACCCGGAACCGCTCGGCCACCCACTGCTCGCCGTCACCACCGGTCTCGGGTCCGAGCACCACGGGGGTGCCCTCGGGGCTCCCCGCCGGGGCACCCGCCACCAGGCCGGGAATGCGGTGCAGGCGCAATACGAAGGTCTCGGCGGGCCAGTCGACCAGCATCGTGAACAGCCTCTCGGTAGTCGAATATGACATGAAGTCACAACATGATCACCTGATCGGGTGGGGATGCGCCATGGCGTACGGCACACCGTGGGCGCCGCACCAGGAGGCTGTGCTCCGGCACCCGCCGAAGGCCACCCGCCGAAGGGCGCCGGCGGGTCGGGCCCCGGCCGCGCGAGGCGCACCTGGGACCCGACGGTCCGTGCAAATCCTGCTTGCAGGCCATCCGGGCCGAGGATGATGCGCAGTGGGCCCTGGGTGTCCAGGACGCCCGGCCGCGCCCGCTCCAGCTCATCGTCGGCACCCACCGCCGTGGCCGTGGCGGAACCGGCGGAGGCGCCGCGCCGGGCCGTGGCGGAAGGGGAGTACGTCAAGGTGCGGTAGTCGTCACGGACGGCACACTGCACCGGGTGTCGGCCGCCGTACGCGTTCCCCGCGTAC